>DASZDV010000382.1:0-5923 GCA_035941575.1 Pyrinomonadaceae bacterium | reverse complement strand
AAATTGAATCCCGAGCCTCGTCGAGACGGCGCTGAAGTTCCTGCTTGGAAGGCTCCTCGGCCGTCAGGTCCTGTGCTCGAGCCAGTCCTAAAGTTCGCTCTTCAGCCATTGCTTATCCTTTCTTAGCTCCTGAACTGTAATTGGAGGTACCAGTTTCTGCTTCGCGAGGCGGTTCTTCATCACCAGCACTACGATTCCGCCCACCAGCAGATAAAAAACACCCGTGGCGACGAAACCGAGCGCGTAGCTCGCAGGCTGGCTGAAATTCGCTTGCGCGAACAACGTCGATACCGCGAAGGCTATGGCCACATTAAGCAGCGCGAAGCCTATGGTGGCGATGACGGCGCCAAAACCGATCATTGCCGCACCGCGTGCGTAAGCGTTGGCCTCTTCTTTGATCTCCACCTTGAAGAGTGCGAGTTGCGAGTTGACCAACTGCATTACGTCGTCACCAAGACGACTCAGGAGATTCGGAAGACTTTCGGTGTCGTTACGCGTTACTGCTGCTTCGTCGGCTCTCGCCAAACTTCGATTTGTTGCCGCCATGTCGGTTAAACCTCCCGTTCCTGATTCCAATGTGACCTGTTAGCGTCTGCCGCGCAGAATCAATCCGAGCAACAAGCCGACTCCGGCCGAGATCAGCAACGCTTGTCCCGGTTTCTTGCGCGCGTATTCCTTTGCGTTTTCAGCGAGCTCGCCGAGGTCTGCATTCTGCAAGTCTTTGATTTTGTCGCCGACGACAGAGACTTTATCGCTGACGTAGTCCTTCGCCTGCGTGGCAACTTCCGTTAGTTTTTGTCCGTAATCGTGAGCCGTTTGCGATAGGGCAGTGGCGGCGCCGGTTCCGGTTCCTTGTGTTCCGGTCGTTCCGCTGATTCCACTCTTTCCAGTCGAGCCGGTCGAACCTTGGGTTCCCCCTGAACCTGTTGTTCCGGTGGTTCCGGTTTTTCCTGTCGTACCTTCGTTGATGCTTCCGTTCTCTGGCATGTGAAAACTTCTCCTTACGCTGGATTCGAAATTGGTTAGCGAGTGAATTTGAGCAAGATTTGTGCCGACGTGTTTGCGGGGACAACACGCGCATTTCTTGTTGCGAATCTGTACGAACGGCGAAGCTGAAGATCGGGATCAGTACAACACGCCAAACTGACTCGCGGGCCGCTTGACAGGCGAAAATGGCGATGGTAAGTAAGTACTTACTTTGGCTTAAGGCCAAGCAAGGCAAGGCAGGAAATCGAGAGGTTAAGAAAAACGAGTGAGTAAACAGATCACCCCCGCGGACAACACACTTGTCCAGAGTGGCCCCAGAATGGCCGGTGAAGAGCGCCGCCACCAGATTGTTCGTGTGGCCGTCAGCCTCTTCTCAAATCGAGGCTTTCGCGGCACTACAACGAAGGAAATCGCCCAGGCAGCCGGAGTCTCGGAAGCGATGGTGTTCCGGCACTTCGCGACCAAGGAGGAACTCTACGCCGCAATCCTCGACCACAAAGCGTGCTCCGGCAGCGGTTCGTTCGATCCGCGGGAGATGGCGGCCGAGGCGATCGAGAGGAAAGACGATCGCGGCGTCTTTGAGTCGCTGGCTTTGGGCGCGCTCAATCATCACGAGGACGACCCGGAGTTTCAACGCCTCCTGCTTTATTCAGCGCTCGAGAAACACGAACTCGCACAGATGTTTTTCGACGGCTTTGTGCGCAAGGTTTACGACTTTCTTGGCGGCTACATCCGCGAACGTCAACGCGAAGGCGCGCTGATTGAAATCGATCCCGCCATCGTAGTGCGGTGCTTCATCGGGATGGTGATGCACCATTCGCTCAACAACAATCTCTGGGACCCGAAACATCGTCTGCTGAACATCTCCAATGAAGCAGCAGCCAAACATTTCACCGACATTCTCTTAAATGGAATCAGCACCAATTCTGCAAAACGCAACGGAAAGCGCGCACGGCAGGACGGTTCAAAACATGCGTAACAAAATGTTCTCTCAACGAAATCTAAAACCTGCAGTCCTTCTTTTACTGCTGATCGTGGCCGGCATCTTTGTTAGTTCGTGCCGCCGCTCACAAGCCAACGTTCGAAAGGAAGAAACTGCCAACGCGACAACCACACCTGTTGTAGTCGACGTAACCACAGCGGGCGCGATCAAACGCGATTTGCCGCGGTTCTTCGAAGCAACCGGCAGTCTCGCCGGTGATCAGCAAACTGACGTCGCGCCGCAAACAGCAGGAAAAGTCGTCGCGGTCGGTGTTGACATCGGCAGCTTTGTACGACGAGGCCAGATGCTGGTGAAACTCGACGACGCCGAGTTGAAGCTGCACGTCGATCAGGCAGCGGCCCAACTCGAACAAACCAAAGCTGCGGTCCGCCAGGCCGAAGAGAAGATTGGCCTGCGACCTGGCCAGGCTTTTGATCCGAATCGAGTCGCTGAAGTCGCGGCCGCGAAAGTTGGGTTGGATCTTGCGCAGAAGAACCTCGTTCGCGCTGAAAAGTTGATCGAGTCGGGCGACGTGTCGCGATCGTTTTATGACGAGCAAAGAGCGCGTCGCGACCAGTTGAAAGAGCAGTATGACGTTGCCCTCGCGCAGGCACGACAGAACTACGCGGCAGTAGACGTAGCCAGAACGAACGTTGCCAATGCACAAGCTGCACTGGCGTTGGCACGTAAGAGTCTTTCTTACTCAATCATTCCCGCGCCAATCGACGGCTTTGTTTCCGAACGCACTGCCGACCTTGGCGAATATGTCTCGCCACAGCAAAAAGTGGCGACGATCGTTCGCACAAACCCGCTGCGCATTCGCATCGACATTCCCGAGCAGGCGATTCCGGAAGTCAAAGTCGGTCAATCAGTCTCGGTGACGACGAGTGCCTGGCCTGACAAGAGCTTTGCAGGCCGCGTAGCCCGCATCGCGCCGAACGTTTCCGCAGCTTCGCGCACGTTAACTGTCGAAGCTGAGATTGAGAACAGCGGCGGCGCATTGAAGCCCGGACAGTTTGCAACTGTGAGGATGTTGCAGGAACGGCCTGAGCCTGCCGTACTCATACCCGCTCGCGCGGTCGTCAGTGAAGCCGGTGTTAGTCGAGTCTTCGTTATCAAGGACGGTCATGCCGAACAGCGTCTGGTCCAGACCGGACAAAAAGAAGGCGACCTGATCGAAGTGAAGACGGGTGTAGCTGCGGATGAGCAGGTCGCAACGAGCGGTCTTGAACGATTGAGCGATGGGATTGCGGTTAAGCAGTAACCACGCACAAACCAAACAAAGTAAAAAGTCATGCAAAAACTAGCTGAAATATGCGTTCGCCGGCCGGTGTTCGCGACGATGCTGATCCTGAGCCTGACCGTCGTCGGCTTGTTCTCCTACAAATCGCTGGGCGTCGATCTGTTTCCAAAGATCGACTTGCCGACGATCACCGTGACGGTTGTAAACCCCGGCGCGTCGCCGCAGGAGATCGAAACGGAAATCACCGACAAGGTTGAAGGCGCCGTCAATACGATCTCCGGTATCGACGAACTGCGCTCGACTTCGGTGGAAGGCGTTTCACAGGTCTTCATTACGTTCCTGTTGGAAAAGAATCCCGACATCGCGGCGCAGGAAGTCAGAAACAAGATCGATCTAATTCTCAACGACCTTCCGCTCACAGCGGAACAACCGATCGTTCAGAAACTCGACACGGACGCTGCGCCTGTGGTGCGCATTGCCGTATCGGCGTCGCGTTCACTGCGTGAAGTCACGGACGTTGCTGACAATCAGATCAAGCAACAGATTGAATCCATTAATGGCGTAGGCGACGTGCAGATCGTTGGCGGACGCCGGCGTGAGATCGAGATCTGGGTAGACCCGGACAAGATGCGCGCCTTCAACGTCACCGTCGCTCAAGTTGCCGACGCGGTGAAGGCACAGAACGCCGAAGTTCCCGGCGGCCGCGTCGATGAGGGCACGCGTGAGCTGACGGTACGCACGATGGGACGCATCGTCGAGCCGGCGCAGTTCAACAACCTCGTGGTCGCGAATCGCGATAACTATGCAGTCAAACTCAGCGACATCGGTTATGCCGAAGACGGCGCGGAAGAGCCACGCACTGAAGCACGTTTGAACGGTCAACCGGCGGTAACGCTGATCGTGTCGAAACAGTCGGGACAAAACACAGTCGCTGTTGCCGATGCGGTGAAAGCGCGTTTGAAGGAGATCAGCAAGACACTTCCGCCCGGTTTCAAAACTGAAGTCGTTGGCGACCAGTCGATCTTCATCAAGGCTTCAATCGAAGCGATTCAGACGCACTTGATCGAAGGCAGTATTCTGGCGGCAGTCGTTGTGTTCGTGTTCTTGTGGAGTTTCCGCTCGACCGTGATAGCTGGACTCGCGATCCCGACTTCACTCATCGCCACGTTCGGTTTGATGGCCGCGATGGGCTTCACGCTAAATCAGATCACGATGCTGGCGTTGACGTTGATGGTCGGTATCGTTATTGACGACGCGATCGTCGTGCTTGAAAACATCTTTCGTTTCATTGAAGAGAAGGGCGTACCGCCGTTTCAGGCAGCAATCGACGGGACCAAAGAGATCGGTCTCGCGGTCATGGCGACGACGCTGTCGCTGCTCGCGGTGTTTCTGCCTGTCGGTTTCATGGGCGGAATCGTGGGCCGGTTCATGTCGTCGTTTGGTTTGACGTCGGCTTTCGCTATCGCAGTGTCGTTGCTGGTTTCGTTTACGTTAACGCCGATGTTGGCAGCGCGTTTGATAAAGCGCAGCGACGATGCCAAAGAGCGTCCGCTCGAAAGGCACACCGAACCTGCCGACCACGGTTCGAAAGAATCTCGTTTCTATCGTCCGATTGATCGCACTTACACGAAGCTGTTGACGTGGTCCATGTCGCATCGCTGGGCGATCGTGCTGGCCTGTGTACTCGTTATCGTCAGCATCGTTCCGCTGTTTATGTTCGTCGGCAAAAACTTCCTACCCGTTGACGATCAGTCGCAGTTTGAAATCAACGTCCGTGCGCCCGAAGGCTCGACGTTGGGCGCAACTTCGACACTCGCCGAGCGCATCGCCGTCGATCTACGAAAACTTCCCGGTGTCACGGACACGCTCATCACCATCGGCGGCGGACAGCAGGAACAGGTAAACGTCGCTTCGATCTACGTGAAGTTGACGCCGATCGAAGAACGCAGCATCACGCAACAGCAACTGATGGTGCGAGCGCGTTCAGAAGTGCTGGCGAAATACGTACAACAGTACCCGGGACAACTACGAACGAGCGTGCAACAGGTCGCAGCGATCTCCGGCGGCGGTTTCCGCAACGCTGACATTCAGTACGTCATTGGTGGACCAGACCTGAAGAAACTCACTGAGTATTCAGACAAGTTGCTCGCGAAGATGAAGACGATTCCGGACGTCGTCGATGCTGACTCGACCTTGATCGGTGGTAAACCGGAACTGCGAGTCGTAATTAATCGCGACCGTGCTGCCGATCTTGGCGTCCGCGTCGGTGATATTGCGCAGGCGCTCAATTCGCTCGTCGCGGGACAGAAAGTTTCCACATTCAATGCGGGCACGGACCAGTATGACGTGCGTGTTCGCGCTATCGGCGAGTTTCGCAGCAGCGTTGAAGGCCTGAAACGAATGATCGTGTCGTCGGCGAAGGTCGGGTGGGTGACTCTCGACAATCTCGTCAATATCGAGGAGGGAACTGGACCATCAGCGATCGATCGTTTGAACCGGCAACGGCAGGTGATGTTAATCGGAAACGTAAGACCAGGCGGCTCGCAGGCCGCAGTAATTCAAAAGATGAACGAGTTTGCAAAAGAAATTCAGATCGATCCCGCTTACACAACGGGTCTGGCGGGCCGGTCCAAGGAGTTGGGTCGCGCGGGCTACTACTTTGCTCTCGCGTTTCTGCTGTCGTTTGTATTCATGTACATGGTGCTGGCCGC
>DASZDV010000381.1:0-1918 GCA_035941575.1 Pyrinomonadaceae bacterium | reverse complement strand
GGGCGGTACTATTGAAATCACCAGTGAAGCACCGGTCATCAACACACAGGAGCAGAACTTTGCGAACAACGTCAACCAGACACAGATCAACAACCTTCCCATCAATGGTTCGCGTTGGTCAAACTTCGCGCTGTTGAATCCCGGCACCGTACCTGATGGAAACTTCGGCTTGATCAGCTTCCGCGGCATCTCCGGACTGCTGAACAACAACACGATCGATGGTGGCGATAACAACCAGGCATTCTTCGCTGAAGAGCGTGGCAGAACTCGTATCAGCTACTCGATCAGCCAGGCTGCTATCCGCGAGTTTCAGGTCAACACTTCGAGCTATTCCGCTGAGTACGGACGTTCCGCAGGCGGCGTCGTCAACGCAATCACCAAGAGCGGCACGAACGAGTTTCACGGCGGCGCGTTTTACTACCAGCGCAACAACAAATGGGGAGCCCGCAACCCGCTCGCCGTTCGTCAGGAACTCGTCAACGGTGTGTTCACGCCGGTTGGTTATAAGCCGAAGGACGTACGCCATCAGTTCGGCGGCACGATTGGTGGTCCAATCGTTCGCGACAAGGCGTTCTTCTTCTTCAGCTACGATCAACAGAAACGCAACTTTCCTGGCTTGGCGGTCTTCGGTCAGAACGGGTTCTTGAATCTGAGCGCCAGTAATAAAACGGCTCTCCTCAATCGTGGTCTGACGGACGCGCAGATCAGCAACACACTCGCTTTTCTTGCCACCCTTTCGGGTCCCGTCGAAAGGACTGGCGACCAAAAGCTCTTCCTGCCCAAGTTGGATTGGGTGATCGACGAAAAGAACACGCTGACGGTTAGCTACAATCGTTTGCGATGGGAATCGCCGGCCGGCGTTCAGACTCAGGCGACCAACACGCGCGCCATCGACAACTTCGGCGATGACTTCGTCGAGATCGATTCGCTCAACGTGAAGCTCGCGTCGACTCTGACGCCAATGCTGCTTAACGAGTTCCGCTTCCAATGGGGCCGTGACAAAGAAACTCAGTTCAGTCAACCGCCGATCGCGGGCGAACCGACCAACGCGGTGAACGGAAGATCACCACAGACGATTCTGGTCGGCAGCACCACCTTCTCGTTTGGCATGCCCGAGTTTCTCGATCGCGCAGCCTTCCCGGATGAAACGCGCTGGCAGTTTGCCGACACCGTCACGATGACTTCCGGCAATCACACAGTGAAGTTTGGTGGCGACATCAACTTCGTTAAAGACGACATCAACAACCTTCGCTTCATCGGCGGCGAGTTCAACTACACAGGAGCTACCACCGGTCTTGCAGACTTCATCGTCGACTACGTGAACTTCCAAACGAACGGCGCGATTCGCGCGTTGTCGAGTGGGGCCAGCCCGGCGGGCCGTTGCGTCAGTCCGGTCGCCGCAAACCAACCTACAGTTTTCCGCAAGGCCGGCAAATGCTACGCGGGTAACTTCAACCAGGGTTTCGGCGTGCTCGGTTTGACGATGAAGACGCAGGATCTCAACTACTTCGTTCAGGACGACTGGCGCGTGACTCCGCGGTTCACGTTGAACCTCGGACTGCGCTATGAGTACCAGCGGAATCCAGATCCTGTGAACGTCAATCCACTGCTTCCGCAAACCGCGAACAGAGTCAGCGACACAAACAACTTCGGCCCGCGCGTCGGCTTTGCTTACGACCTTACAGGCGACGGCAAGACCAGTCTCCGCGGCGGCTGGGGTATCTACTACGGTCGCGTGATCAACTCGACCATCTACAACGCACTGGTCAACACCGGCGTGGGCATCGATCAAGGACAGCGTCAGTTCACCGCGAGCGCTAACAACTTGCCGGTTGCCTGCACGGGCGCGACTCCGGCACTCGGCGCAGACGACTGCCCGTTCATGCCGATCTATCCCAACTTGCTACCAGCCTCGAAT
>DASZDV010000380.1:0-1710 GCA_035941575.1 Pyrinomonadaceae bacterium | reverse complement strand
CAATTGATTAAGCTCGTGCAGCAGGAAGTGGGGATGGGCAACACTCGCGTTCGTCCCCCACGCCTCGAACTCGCTGGTGCGGAACTTGAAGAAGCGTTAGCGACAATTCGACACTGTTTAGCGACCAAGCCCAAATCTTGTTAATCCTGAACATCTTGTTAATCTTGTCCAAGTTGTTAACAGGATTTACAAGATTTACAGAATTTACACGATAAATCTTTTTACCTGATCGGCGACGCGAACGCCGACGTCAAACGCTTCCTCAAACAGCGCCACTCCACTCAACTCAGAATGCGCGAAGTGTATCGATCGAAACGGCTTTGCCGCCTCACGGCGCGCGTTTCCCCACATGAATCCCGTTCGTGGACGAATCATCGCGTGTCCCCAACGCATCACATCCAGACGCTCCACGAGATTACGAATATCCGGATGAGCTCGTGAAAGATCGGTGAGCGCTATCTCGGCCCAACCACGCCAGTCAGTCTCCAGCAAACGCGTGCGCGCCAGGCGTGGATCTTCATCACAAAGCGGATAGTAGTAAGTCAGCACTGTTGGACCACGGTCCAAGCCGCGTTGATGTGTAGCGACGACATAACCCAGCGACGGGCTTTCATAAAGAACGTTGTCCCACGCCAGCGGAAAGTCGCGTGGTGAAACCTTCGGACGATCTTTCAACGTCAGATTCGCCACCATCCAGGCGCCAAAATGAAACTCAGAAATATGCGGCGGCGGATTGTCGCGATAAGGTCGTACAACATAGCGCGCCATAAACTGTGGGGCCGCGAAGATCACGCGCCTCGCGTGGAAACCTCGAGGCGTACGACCGTCGCGATCGAGCGTGATGACGTCAACGCCGTCATTAGTCGGAATCAAATCTACCGCCGCACGATCGAGTTGAATGTTGGTTTTGACTTTCTCAAACAGGTGTTGGACCAGTCTTCCGTTGCCTTCCGGCCACGTAATCAGCGACTGCGACTCAGTTTCAGGCGACCCGACTCGCGAACAGAAATAAAAAAGCCCGGCCCATGCGCTCGTCTGTTCGAGCTTCATGCCGTAGTCGTCACGACAGGCGTAATCAACCCACCAGCGCAGGCGCGCACTTGTAAGACCACGCTGATCCATCCAGTCGCTCATCGACAGTCGATCGAGTGCAGTCACTTCCGCGTCCTCTGAACATGCAGAGACGGGAAGGGCGAACGCGCGCCGGCCCTTTGCATCGCGCCACGCGATCCACCGGTCCACCTCGGTGTTGAATTTCCGGAATTGCTGTTTGTCGTCTTCGGTCTCGCCTGCGTGAAGATAGAGCCCTTCGTACCAGCGTCCTTTATAGAAGACGCGTTCTTCCGGGTCGCGACAGAGAAATTGTTCACCGATAACCGGCTCACCGTTTTTATCTTTCCCTTCAACAACACCCATCTCCTCGAGGAGGGAAACGAGCTCGGTGTTCTCTTTCAATGGTGCGGGAATGTAATGTGCGCCCCAGGGGAAGGAGACAAGTCGATTTGAGCCAGAGCGAGATGTGCCACCGGGTGCACTCTCGAGCTCTACAACCGCGAAATCTTTGAAACCATTATGTTGTAGTCGCCACGCGGCCGTGAGACCTGCAACACCGCCACCGACGATAACAAGCGGAACCCTGGACCACGCATCCTGCGGCACATCAACGTGCACACCATCTCGCACACGATGCCCAAAAACATCCGACGCCCC
>DASZDV010000379.1:0-25042 GCA_035941575.1 Pyrinomonadaceae bacterium | reverse complement strand
GTTGGCGACAGCAGGGTCTCCAGATCGTCGATCTGCGGTACGGAGCGGTCGTGCAGACTATCTCTCAGCCCGGAGCATTCCTCGGTTTGGCGTTTTCGAATGACGGTCGCACGCTTTACGCTTCGGGCGGCAATGAAGACGTTATCTATCGTTATGCCTGGGCCAATAAAAAACTAACACTAATCGATCAGATCGTGCTGGCGCGGAAAGAACCCAAAAAGGACGGCACTCGTTTTCCAGCCGGCATCGCCATCTCTCGTGACGGCAAGTATCTCTTTGTAGCGGAAAACCTGAGCGACACGGTTGCGGTAGTTGAGCTTCATAGCAAGCGAGTGGTCCAACGTCTGAAAACTGAGCCGTATCCTTATGCCGTTGTCGTTTCACCTGCAAACGAGGTCTATGTGTCGGCCTGGGGTGGAACAACTGTTTCAGCGTTCGTCAGTGGACCGAAGGGCGCGCTGAGAGAGCGTGGCCGGGTCCCTGTTGGACGTCATCCGTCTGCGCTGTTGCTTAATAGCAATGGTTCAAGACTGTTCGTCGCGTCAGCGACTACCAACACTGTTGCCGTGGTTGACACGAGAACAATGCGTGTAATGACGAGGCTGCTCGATCCGCCGCCGGCAGGTCCGAATCAAGGAAGTACGCCAAATGGATTGGCACTCTCAACTGATGGAACGCGGCTTTACGTTGCCGAAGCTGACAACAACGCTGTCGCCGTTTTTCAACTCTCACGACATACCGCCGATGTTCGCGGTGCGGGCGGAGCCAACCGTTTGCTCGGAAGAATTCCCGTCGGATGGTATCCGGCAGCGCTGTTGCTCACTGAGCATGCACTGTACGTCCTAAATGGGAAAGGTCGCGGCACACGCGCAAACCCCGACTTTCCCGCTCCCGATGTCAAGCTCCCTCCGGACAATTCCATCTACACACTCGGGCAATTGAACGGCACCATCACAATGCTTCCGGCAACGATCAACTCCGGCGAGTTGGCCCAACTCACGAAGCGCGTCACACGTGCAAACAACTGGGACCAGCCACCTACCAGAGCAACAAATTATCCGCCGTTCAAACACGTCATCTACATCATTAAAGAGAACCGCACTTACGACCAGGTCTTCGGCGATCTCGCGCAGGGCGACGGTGATGCGTCATTGGTGTTCTTCCCGCGACCGATCTCACCGAACCATCACGCGCTCGCAGAGCGTTTCGGACTGTTCGATCGTTTCTTCTGCAATGCGGAAGTCAGTTCGCAAGGCCACGTCTGGAGCACGGCGGCATACGTGACCGACTATGGTGAGAAGACGACGCCTTCGGGGTATTCGAAGCGCCGCAGCGGCGACGATCGTGGCGATGTCGATGAACCGGCGTCAGGTTATCTGTGGAATGCAGCGATCAGAAAGGGAATCACGCTGCGCAACTACGGCGAGTTCGGCGAGCCGATACCAAACAAGAACAAGAACGCACCGGTTCGGTATCGGGCGATCAAGCCCGCGCTCGATCGCTACACGAATCGTGACTATCCGTCGTTTGATATGACAATCTCGGATCAGGTGCGGGTTGAAATATGGCTGAAGGAATTTCAGGAGTTTGTGCGACAGGATAACCTGCCCGCTTTGCAAATCGTGCATCTTCCGGGAGATCACACGTCAGGTGGACGCGCCGGCAGGCCCACGCCAAAGGCGTACATGGCTGATAACGATCTCGCATTTGGCCGAATGGTTGAAGCCATTTCCAATTCGCCTTACTGGAAGGACACCGTCTTGTTTGTTCTGGAAGACGACGCGCAGGATGGACCGGACCACATTGATTCGCATCGATCGCTGTTGTTCGTGATTTCCGCGTACAACCGCGCCGGTGTGATTCATCGTTTTGTAAACACGACTGACGTACTTGCGACCGTTGAAGAGATTCTTGGCGTGGAAAAGCTGTCACAGTTTGATTACTACGGGCGTCCGTTGCGCGAGATCTTCTCTAATGTGCCTGACTTGACGCCTTACGTTGCGTTGAAATCCGCGCAGCCGCTGAACGAAATGAATCGGGCAAACAGTCCGAGCGCCGAGGCATCGTTGAAGATCGATCTCGACCGCGTTGATGCTGCTGATGAAGACTCGTTTAATCGCATCCTATGGACGTTGTTGAAAGGCAATCAGCCATATCCGGGAACGAAACGAATGTCGTCTTTGGAAATAACCCGAGGGCAGTAGGGGTTTCGCTAAGGTTATTAGTTTTTGATAAAGGGGTGAGGTGATGCAATACAAGAGTTTGCGCGCGAGTATTTTCAATATAGCGCTTGGATGTTTCGCTGTTTTAGCGGTAGTTGCGCTGACGAAGTTTCCTTCCGCTGCACGAGCTAACCTCGATCCAATCCCACAACAGCAGGTCCTTCGTCTCGAGACTCGCATCAACCAACTCGAACAGCGGTTATATTCGATCGAGACGAGCATGCGTACTCTCGAACAGCAATCGCGGCTCGCAGGCGTGACGTCGCGCGACGCCGGGCAGCAGGACGTCATTCTATTGCGTGCTGAAGTTCAACGCTTGCAACAGCGACTCGGAGAAAGCGAGTGCGCACTTGCGAAACTGGACGAGCGGACATTGTCTCCCGCTGTGCGTGAAGCGCGAAGAAAGTCTGGTGTACGTCCTGACGGGTGTCGAACGAACGTGGACGCTCCGATCCGTTTCTCTGAACTGCGGTAAAGATCGCGCCGATGAATCGTCAAGGTCTCCAGGCGTGGCTATTGCGGATCGCAGGCGCCTTCGAACTCCTCGCCTTTATTTCCGTGGTGATGCCGCGTTCGTGGATGGAGATCTCACATGCGTGGCTCGGAATGGGCAAGATGCCGGATGGACCACTGATCATGTTCATGATTCGACAAGCGTCCTACACCTACGGCATGCACGGAATCTCTTTGTGGGTAATAGCCTCGAATGTTGAGCGATTCCGTTCGCTGGTCGTATTTAATGGCATTGCATTCCTGTTGGCCGCGCCGGTGTTCTTCTTTATCGATTACACTTCGGGAATGCCCCTGTGGTGGACTCTGGGCGACACCGTTGCTTGCGGGTCCTTCGGTGCTGCACTATTGTGGCTCACCAGGCGAGAATAGTTATCGAATAGACCAATCGTTTCTGCTTCGCCTGGCATTGGCCCCGACCCCCTGATACAAAATGGAAGATACCGACCTGGAGTTGGTACTGGCCTGTCGGCGCGGAGACCAGCTCGCTTGGGAAAAACTCGTGCGGCGCTATCAGCGTCTGATCTATGCGATCCCGCTTCGCGCGGGACTTAACGACGATCAGGCGGCTGAGATCTTTCAGGACGTCTTTACAACCCTCTTTCAAAAACTAAACGACATCAAAGAACCAGCCAGGCTTCAGGCGTGGTTAGTTACAACTGCGCGGCGCAAAACGTGGCGAATGATTTCCAAAGCTCAAACAGCTCAACACTCCGAGGCAGACGCTGAAGACTATGAAGCCGTAACGGTTCGCGACCAAACACCACTCCCAGACGAGCAGCTGTTGCTTCTTGAAGAGCAACACCGGATACGGATCGCACTTTCGTCGTTGGACGAACGTTGCAGAACGCTTCTGCACATGCTGTTTTACAGGCAGGAACCTCCCTCGTACGCGGAAATCGCGGCCACGCTTGGGATTCCCGAAGGCAGCATTGGCCCCACGCGAGCGCGTTGCCTCGCCAAGTTGCTGCGAAACTTGAAGGGTGAAACTAATCGTTGAACGCCCAATGCGCGGCGAAAGTGGGCAGAATAAAAAGCCGATTTAACAGAAAGGTATTTTCTGGCGTTGCGCAGGCTCTGTTAACAGCAGGGCCTCCCAGAGACTTGGTCTTATGAACACCTCAACACACATTTCGCTGGAGACCCTTGCGGACCTCGCAGACAAGCGCGCGGCACCGGATGTTCAGAACGCTGCAATGGCCCACGTGTCCACGTGTTCCGCGTGCGATGCCACGCTGCGCCGCTTGCGCGAACTGATCGTTGCAATGAGGAGCGATCGCAGCGAAGACGCGCCACGCGACGTTCTGCTGTCCGCAATAAACATCTTCACGCGGGAAAAACAGTCGGCCTTGCGTCGGATCGTTGCGACCTTGATCTTCGACAGTCGCAGCGCCGGCCCAGCGTATGGCATGCGCTCGCTGCGAAGCACTTCGCGCCAGATGCTCTACTCCGCGCACGACACCGACGTCGATCTGCGCGTCGCGGTGCACAATGAAGAATGCACTGTGACGGGCCAGATCATTCGAGAGAGTTGCGCGAGCGGAGTAGTCGAGATCTCCGGTGCAACCGGCTCAGCGGAAACCACACTGAATGAACTGTGTGAATTCGCTCTTCCCGCGGTTCCGGTAGGAAACTACTCGCTGCGAATAAGAATGCCGGATGTTGAAATCCAGATCCCGGGGCTCGAGCTGAAGGACTGAATCCATCAATGCAGCATGCGGAACTTGCGACGCTTCTCGTTAATTCCAGCAGCGCGAACCGAGAGTCACTACTTTGGGAAAACTCTACCCTCGCTGATGCCGACCTTGCCTACTGTTTGAAAGACATTTGTCTCGAGGGTTGGAGCACTCATCCAGGACAAGCTCTTGCCGCGGCGGCCTCACTGCGGCTACTCGCAGAGATTCGACCAACTCCCGAAATCAAGGCCTTGACGTCGTGGGCTGCCGGACTCAAAGCCCTCATCGACGGAGAGATGCAATTAGCAATTTCCGAACTCGACGATGCCGAGAGGCGCTTTCTTACTCTTGGTAAAACCCACACGGCGGCCGCCACGCAGGTAAGTAAACTGATCGCTCTTTCAATGTTGGGACGCTACGAAGAGGCGATTGAATGTGGTCTACGCGCGCGCGGAGTGTTTCTCGCGTACAACGATTTTCGCGCTGCCGGAAAGATCGAACACAACATCGGCAACCTGCACTTTCGACGCGATCGTTACCTCGACGCAGAACTGTTTCAAACTGCGGCGCGAGATCGTTTCACCACACTCAACGATCAAAAGCAACTCGCCACCGTAAATAATTGCCTCGCGAATACTCACGCGTTGCTGCACAAGTTCAAGTCTGCTGAAGAATTATTCGAACAGGCGCTCCAGCAGGCGGAAGCATCCGGCCAGCCGGTAACGGTTGCAGGAATCGAGGGAAACATCGGCCTGTTTGCCTTGCTACAGGGCCGTTACGATCGTGCTTTGGATTTCCTCGAACGTTCGCGCCAGCGTTACACATCGCTCGGGCTCACGATGCAGGCAGTGCTTGCGGAACACGAGATCGCTGATGCCTATCTCGAACTCAACCTTGCTGCTGAAGCGCTGGCGATCTACGAACGCGTAATTCCGGTTTTTGTCCAGCATGAGATGCGTGCTGAACAGGCGCGTGCACAGGCTTATGGAGGCCGCGCGCTGGTGTTGTTGGGTCGAACGACAGAAGCGCAGCGCTGGCTCGATCAAGCACAACGACTCTACGCGGCGGAAGATAATCCGGTGGGCGCCGCATTGGTCGAATTGACGCACGCACAACTGCTTTATCGCGAACGCAAGTTTGAAGGCGCAAGGATGATGGCCAGCCAGGCTGAACCGGCGTTGTTGATGTCTGGAAGCTGGCAGCGACTGTTGCTTGCGCGTTGGTTGCGCGCCGAAGCAGATCGCGCATTGAGGAATGTTGGACCAGCCCGTTCACTCCTCGAACAGACGCTCCAGGAAGCAGAAGAGCATGGCCAGCCGCAAATTGCGGAGCGTTGTTATAGCTCGCTGGGCGTTCTGGCGCTCGACGCAGGAGACTTCTCACTGGCGGAAGCAAATTTCAAGAAAGCCGTCGAGTTGACCGAGGAGTTGCGCGCGCCGATTCCGGGTGAGGAGTTTCGTACGGCGTTCTTCTCAAATCGAATGTCGCCTTACCACGAACTCGCGCGGCTTTGTCTCACTCAAGGCGACGCACGCGCGGCTGAAGCGCTCGGTTTTGTGGAACGTGCGAGATCGCGAGCATTAGCCGATGCTTTGGCGGGCCGGATCTCGATGTCTGCCGAAGCACGCGACGATTTTGAAGCGCATCTTCAGGGACAAATCGGTAAGCTCAGGGAAGAATTAAACTACCTCTATAACCAGATGCATCGTTCGGCACGCGGCCCCATTCAAACGCAGGAGACGGGATTGGACCGCGAACTTCTGGAACGCGAACAAAAACTGCTCGAAATCACGCGCCAACTTCAACATCGCGGCGCAACCCGAGGCGCAACGAGCCAACCTGAGGATCTCTTTTCACTTACTCAACTTCAGACGGCACTAGGTGTCGAGCGCGCGCTCGTTGAGTACACAACCATCGACGATCAATTGATCGCGTTTCTTGTCACGAATGACGGCGTGGAAGTCGTGCGAGATCTCGGGCGCGAAGCGGAGATCGTAGCGGAGATCGAGCGCTGTCGTTTTCAGGTTGACGCGTTGCGTTACGGATCGATGCAAGTACGGAATCACTTGACCGCGCTCGCTGAACGCACGCGAAGACACTTGCGTCTGCTTTACGATCGACTGTTGAGGCCCATCGAACCAAAAATCGGTGAGCGTCATCTGGCGATCGTGCCACATGGCGCACTTCATTACCTGCCGTTTCACGCCCTTCACGATGGCCAAAACTATTTGATAGAGAGAAGAGAAGTTTCCCTGGCGCCGAGCGCGGTGGTCCTGTTGCAGTGTCTCGACCGCCCAAAACGTCAGTTTGAAAATGCGCTCGTACTAGGCGTAGCCGACGAGGAGATTCCCAACGTGCATCACGAACTCGGCGCGCTCGATGGTCTGTTTAGGAGTGTGAAACGGTTTTCGAATGAAGCCGCTTCGACACTCGTCCTGCGCGAATACTCCGCTGACGTTGACGTGCTGCACCTCGCTTGTCACGCGCATTTTCGTTCCGACAGTCCATTGTTTTCCTCTTTGCGGCTGAGTGACGGCTGGTTTACCGCGCGCGATGCATACGGGCTCAAACTGAATTGCGGACTGGTCACGCTTAGCGCGTGTGAAACCGGTATGAGTTCTGTTGCACCTGGTGATGAACTGATGGGTCTCGCGCGAGGATTCTTGTTTGCTGGTTCACCTACCGTGATGATGAGTTTATGGACGATCGACGACGAGGCTACGGCGGAATTGATGGCGGAGTTTTACCGTCAACTCGCCACTACGAAATCGCCTGCAGCGGCCCTCCGCACCGCGCAAATCAAGTTGCTCAAACAAAGGCCCCACCCGTTCTTCTGGTCGCCATTCGTGCTGTTTGGACGTTGGTAACGTCGCCGACATTGGCAGACGAACGAAATTTCGTTATTTTATCCGCGTACCCCGATTGACTGATTCCCCCGGTTCGAACGCTTAGCTTAAACACGAGGTCTGCCCAGTGCGTCGCATTTTGACGTTTTTGGCCCTGTTAGCTCTTGCTTTCTGCCTGCTTTCAAGCTTGCGGCGCAAGGACGTCGTAATTGCAAGCGATAGTGAAGAGTTCGTTCCGAACGAGGTTGTAGTAAAACTCAACAGCGCAGGCGATCTGCCTGCGATTGCCGCCCGCTACTCACTCGATCCGACACCTCTCGATCAATTCGGGTCGCGGCCGATCTTCAGGTTGCGCATTACTGACAACGTCTCCGTGAGAGATCGGGTAGACGCGTTGGCGGGTGATTCTCGCGTCGTTTTCGCCGAACCAAACTTCATTGCAAAGCCACCTGTTGGCGGCGGCAACACCTGGAGCGTTGGTAACACCTGGAGTGTCGGCGGCGACTACGGAACGTTTGTGTCGCAATGGGCGCCGCAGAAGATTCATCTCCCTTTGGCCCACCAGGTTAACCGCGGTACTGGACCAAATGGTCCAATCAAAGTTGCCGTCCTCGATACAGGCGTCGATGTTAACCACCCTGCACTCAGCGGGCATCTGCTGCCAGGTTGGGACTTCGTCGACAATGATCCGAACGTCAGCGAGGAAGGAAGTCAGCAGATTGGACCATACGGCCACGGCACGCACGTCGCCGGACTGGTTGCGTTAGTTGCGCCTGAAGCGAAGATCATTCCTGTGCGCATTCTGGACGCACGTGGTATAGGGAATATTTGGGTCCTCGCTGAGGGCCTGGCGTTCGCAGTCGATCCCGATGGAAATCCCGCTACGGCAGACGGCGCGGATGTGATCAACCTGAGTTTGTCGACTCTGCGGGAAACAAAACTGATCAGTAATATGCTCGAAAAGGCCTGCGGCGGATCCTCGAGCGATAGTCAGGATTTTCCAATAGCCACAAATCCTTACCTCGTGGTTGTAGCGGCTGCCGGAAACGGAGGCAACGACACAAGAGAATATCCAGCGGCTGAAAACGTCGACGGCCTTGTTGCAGTCGCAGCGAGCACCGTTAACGACGTACTTGCTCCTTTTTCTTCTCGCGGTTCGTGGGTACAAGTGGCAGCGCCGGGACAGGGTATTTTGAGCACTGTGCCCGGCGGCCGGTACGGCACGTGGAGCGGAACATCGATGGCGGCGCCGCTCGTCGCCGGCGAAGCGGCCTTGGTGCATGCAAAGTATCCTTACCTATTAAACAAGGACATTGCTCGTCACGTTACACGCATGGCTGCCGAGATCGGTGGAGACGTGCCTTACCGAATCGACGCGGGCATTGCGCTTACCGGTTCGACTCAGAGTTCTCCAACGCCGAGTCCCACGCCGTCACCGTCACCAACTCCAACTGCGCGGAGCAAAAGCGGCCGTCACTAAGTGGCGCCATTGCACTTAGTCTGTCACGACTTAATCCCTTTTCTTCAAGGACGTATTTTCTCCGCCGCCTCCGGCACTGTCTAACGAACCAGCAAATTAGGCCAAGTCCAAACTGGGGGGCGGCCCGGAAGGAGAGGCTGAGTCGTCCCCTTCGTAGGCGCGAGCGCACACCCGTTCGCGCCGTATTTTTGTGAATTATTTGCGGCCCTCGTCGTCACGTTCTTCCGCCCAAAAGATCCATTCCGCACCGTTCGCATGTTTCACTCGTGACGCTAACAATCCACGCTGCTCGAGCATTGTGCGCGCCGTGCGGTACATGTTGGCGTAGAGACAATGTGTCACATCGGAAAGTTGCCACCCATGAGCGGGCAGGCTGGTTTTGCGAAAGGCGCGCTCGATTTTTTTCAGTCGCCGTTCAAAGAGAGTAGCCAACTCCTCGGCCATGTCGTCGCACAGGGTGTGAAACTCGGCACATTCTTCGGCTTTGAAGACCGGAAAGTTTGGTTCGTAGTAATGCTCCGTAGGATGTTTCTTTTCAAACTCTTCCGACTCGCGCACGAGTTCACTATCGAGCATGTCGTTGATGTGTGAATGAACGCTCGGCGCAGATAGATTAAGCGCTTGCGCCAGCTGCGAAATCGTTTTTGGTTCCCGCGCCAGAAGAGTCACGATCTGTTCTTTCGTCCCGTTGGGCAGTAGTTTTCTCTTCGTGACATCTGCCCACGGGTCGGTATAGCCTCCCGGTAAATTCGATACGCATTCGCAAGGAAAACGTAATCCATTACGACCCTTCACAGTCATCAATCACCTCTTTACAAATCGGCTTTTTAGGGCGTATCCTAAAACACGAACCCCCTAACAAATCGCCCCCGTTTCTGGTGAAACTGAGGGCGCAAAAACTCACTGCATGTGCGTGCTGGCAAGGTAGCACCGAGCTGGCCTGTTATGCAAAGTAAACCCGCTTTTGTCCCAGGAGATTTCCTCTCCACGGAGATCACTAGCCCCGAGGAAAACACTCTCAATCGGAGGTGTATCATGTTGGTCAAAAGCCTATACGCAATCATCGCAGTACTCGCTGCGACGGTCATCGCGCTCGTCGTCGTTAATAGTGGACGTGCTGAAGCGACACGCTCTCTCAGACAAGGACCGCCGGCGCAGAGTCACGCCGCGCGAGAAAAGCTGCGAAACTTCGACGCAGAGATTGTCGCAAATGCGGCCAGTCTGATCGACGAAGGCAGAACTGCATTTCGCTTCGACACTTTTGGCGATGAAGCTTTTTGGGGTGGCGCGCTTCACCTGCACGACGCGATTAAGGGAGCGAATCTCGGTGGTGTTGGACCAGGCATTAGTCCGAGCACAGCGTTAGCTCTCGGTCTCAAAGTCGATGTCGATGCACTACCGCAGCCGCTCATCAATCGGTTGAAACAGGGCAAGGTCGATCTTGACGATCCCGCGACAACGGTTGCTTTGTTGAAACTGAATGCGGTGGTGGGTCTCAAAGGCTTCTTTCAAGGAGACAACCTTAATTCGGTTGGCATCACGTGCGCGGTTTGTCATTCGACCGTCGACAATTCGCTCACTTTCGGTGTGGGCCATCGGCTTGATGGTTGGGCCAACCGTGATTTGGACGTTGGAAAGATTGTGGCGGCCGCGCCAGATCTCACTCCGTTCTCAAATTTACTCGGTGTAAGCCAGGCCACTGTGCGTGCCGTCTTGAATAGTTGGGGACCTGGCAAATTCGACGCGGAGCTAATACTCGACGGCAAGGCGTTCAATCCGCAACAGGTGACTGACGGTGTGGTTACCGGAACAAATGTTCCGGGAGCGACGCTGCTTCCCAACGCTTTCGGGCTTGCAGGTTTTAATCAGCATACCTGGACGGGCGCGTGGGGAACCGTCAGTTACTGGAACGCATTTGTCGGCACGCTCGAAATGCATGGCATCGGAAGATTCTTCGATCCGCGGCTAAACAATGCTGCCAAGTTTCCGATCGCTGCGGCGAACGGCTTTGCAGATCTACCGCACATTCCACCCGAACAGGATCGCCTAACCGGGAAACTGCCGGCGCTGCATTTCTATCAACTCGCGATCCCTGCACCCGCGCCGCAACCGGGAGTGGATTTTGACGCAGCCGCGGCCGCGCGTGGAGATGAACTGTTTAGTGGTAAAGCGAAATGCAACGATTGTCACGTTGAGCCGCTCTGGACGGAGCCCGGCTGGAATTTGCACACGCCGGCGGAAATCGGAATCGACAGTTTTCAGGCGGATCGAGCACCTGACGGGGTTTACAAGACAATGAACCTCGCCGGCATTTTCATTCGCGAGAATGGTGTGTTCATGAGTCCTGCAAACAAGGGCCGCTACTATCATGACGGCCGTTTCGCGACACTGCTCGACGTGGTGAATCATTACAACACTCGATTCAGTTTGGGTCTTACCGCTCAGGAGAAAACGGATCTCGTTGAGTACCTGAAATCGCTACCGGAACGAGAGTAAACCCTTCTTTAGCCACAGATTGCACAGATTGATTCTGTGTAATCTGTGGCTGTGATAGACTCCCGCACAGCCGTTCAGTCCGTAATTCAGAAGTCCCAAAGGAAGGTCGAGATGTCAGTAGCCGCACACCCCTCGCGGATTGGATCCGTCCACGACTCCGGTATTTATCAAAAGCTGAACACGGTTTGGCACAAGCGCGCACTTAATCTGTTTACTTTGATAGTGTTGGCCCATTGGGCCGAACATCTCGCGCAGGCTTATCAGATTTATGTTCTGGGTTGGGCGCGGCCGAAAGCGGGAGGGTTTTTGGGGCTGTTCTTCCCGTGGCTGGTGAGTTCCGAGGTCCTGCATTACGGGTACGCGATCGTGATGCTCGTCGGTATTTGGATTCTGCGGCAGGGATTCACCGGGACTTCCCGCAAGTGGTGGACGGTCGCTCTCGTCATTCAATTCTGGCACCACATCGAGCACGCGGTTTTGCAATGGCAGGCGGTGACTCAACACTACTGGTTCGGATCGCCGGTGCCGGTCAGTTTTCTACAAACCGCTTTTCCAAAGTTTCGCGTAGAGATTCACCTCTTCTACAACGCAATCGTGTTCATTCCGATGGTGATCGCGATGTACTACCACCTGTTTCCACCAAAGGGTGAAGAGGTTGCTGTGTGTACCTGCTCGCTGCGGCGCGAGCCATTGCCGGCCATCGCCGCGTAATCGGTGTTCTCAAAACGCAATACAGCGTTTGCTCTTTGTGTCTCGCTGGCTCTCATGCATGGTTGCAGACATGAAGAGCGACCGTCGTTGGATCTCACGCTTGCATACGAAGTTTCTCCCCAACCACCTCGTACCGGTCCGGTGACGATCACGCTGACGATGACAGACGCTCTCGGCAAACAAGTCAGCGGTGCAGCGATCAAGTTGGAAGCAAACATGTCGCACGCCGGCATGGTTCCGGTATTCGCAGATGCGAAGGAGATCTCGCCGGGTCGTTATCAGTCAAACGTAGAACTCTCGATGGCGGGCGACTGGTACGTGATGGTCCATGCGACGCTGCCGGACGGACGCAAGTGGGAACGACAGTTCGACATTAAGGGCGTTGCGCCGGCTGGCCAATAGTTCAATCCCGTGTTGCAGTCAGATCTAAATCCCAAAACGCCGCCCGCGGTAGACGTGTTACGCGTACCGTTCATCGGCGCCTTCCTCAAACATCAACATGCGCGAACGTTGCTTCAGATTCCGCTGTTCGTAATCAGCGCAGCGATGATCCTTCACGGACTGTTTGGGCCACAGTTAGCGCCGCGAAACCTCGCGACGACGTTGACGTGGGTACAGTTTCGCGGTGCTTTGGTCTTCGTGCTGCTGTTCGCCGGAAACTTCTTTTGCCTCGCATGTCCTTTCATGCTTCTGCGGAATTTGGCGCGCAAATTCGTTCGTCCCGTGCGAAACTGGCCGCGCCGTTTGCGTAACAAATGGTTGTCGATCGGGCTGTTTGTCTCGATGCTCTTCGTTTACGAGTGGTTTGATCTGTGGGCGTCGCCGTGGTGGACCGCATGGTTGATCGTTACTTACTTCGCGGGCGCGGTGTTGGTCGACTCAATCTTCAAACACGCCACGTTCTGCAAGTTTATTTGTCCGGTCGGTCAATTCAATTTCGTTGCGTCAACAGCGTCACCGCTCGAAGTGGCGGTGCGCGACAGCCAGGTTTGTACGCACTGCACGACCAAAGATTGCATACGCGGAGTACGCGAGCCGGCTGCGCCGCTCGTGGTTATTCAGCGCGGCTGCGAATTGGCGCTTTTTCAACCACGAAAGGTTGGCAACGTTGATTGCACCTTTTGTCTGGATTGCGTGCAGGCTTGCCCACACGACAACATTGGGATCCTCGGGCGTTTACCGGCGGCAGAATTGATGAACGATCCGATGCGTTCCGGGATCGGCTATTTCTCGAAACGAAAAGATCTTGCGGCTCTTATGCTGGTGTTCACTTTCGGCGCACTGCTGAATGCGTTTGGAATGGTCACTCCTGTTTATGCTCTTGAAAACTGGCTCGCGAATCTCTTCGGAGTGAAATCTGAGTTTCCAATACTGGCGTTTATCTTTGGACTCTTTCTCGTCTTCGAACCACTGCTGTTGATCGGCGTTGCTGCGTGGGTCACGCGAATCTGGGGCGGTAGTAAGAGACCGTTGGGTTCGTTAGCGCTGCGGTATGCCTATTCGCTCGTTCCAATTGGATTCGGTATCTGGCTGGCTCACTTTGGCTTTCACTTCTTGACAGGCTTTTACACGTTCATTCCGGTGACACAGGCGACGTTTGCCGATCTCGGCTGGGCGATACTGGGCGAACCGCGATGGAGTCTGCCGGGTTTGGCGCCGAACGTCGTGCAAGTGATTGAGTTCGGGTTTATTACTCTCGGATTGGTTGGTTCGGTGCTCGTGAGTTACGGAATCGCCATGAGTGAAAAACTAGAGCGTCCGTTGCGCGTTTTCATACCTTGCGCGACGTTGTCGTTGATCGTTGCCGCCGCCGCGTTCTGGTTGATGTCGCAGCCGATGCAGATGCGCGGCGTCGTGCTCGGCAGCGGTTGATATTATGAAGATGAGTTTGCGTTGCGTCCCATGCGTTTTGCTCGCACTTCTTTTGTTCACACAGAACGCAACGGGTCATGAGGGGCCGCCGTGTCCGCTAATGGTGGACCAGGCGGTAGGACGTTACGTCATCTCTATTTGGACTGATCCGGACGTAGGAACGGCGCTGTTCTTTGTGATTGTGCGGACGCAGGACGGAGCTGAACTTCCAGCGGACCTGCGCGTTCAGATTGGCGTTCAGCCTGTCAGTGGCCGGTTGGCTGAAGCGTTTTCTTCAGCCGAACGCGAGAACTTGCAAGGCCAGATCCAGTATCGAGCGCAGGTTCAATTCGACGCGCAGGAACTTTGGCGCGTGCGCGTGCGATTGGAGAGCCCGCAGGGAAATGCTGAAACGATTGCGACCGTCGAGGCGACTCCACCCGGCTACGGTCGCTGGGATCTGTTGGTTTACTTACTGCCGTTCATAGCCGTCGGAGTACTATGGACCATCGCCATCCTTCGAAAACTAAAGCGCAGAACCGGAGACAACCATGCCTAATGTGCTGACTCGGTTAGCCGAATGGACCAACGCCAGGCGCAAACTCGTGTGGCTCATGTTGTTCGCTCTCATAGCTGCGGTGCTTGCGATCGTATTGGCGCCCGTCTTTTTGATCATGCCGTTCAAGGCGCAAACACCGCGCATCATGGAGCTCTCGTACGTGATGCGTCGCTGGTCGCCGTGGGTTACGTTGTTGGGGTCGTTACTGATTCTGACACTGACCCTCGGTTTGTGGATTGGCGGGCGGTGGTGGAGTCGAGCCATACTCGTGCTTCTTATTCTTCCGGCATTCGCGGCCACGTGGCTCGCGCGACAGAACCACTTCGAGTGGATGTTCAATCCACTTCCCAATCCCGCATACGCATCTCTAAATGAAGCAGCATTCGTCAACGACGACGATCGAGTTATGGCGGTCGCGATCGGCGATGAAGCGGTCGCGTATCCAATCAGGATCATGGCCTATCACCATCTTGTGGCGGACACGGTCGGCGGCACTCCGATCGTCGCGACTTATTGAACACTCTGTCACACCGGTCTGGTGTGGGAATCGACAGTCGATGGACGCGTACTGCACTTTCATCTCGCAGGCATCAACAACCAGAACTTCATCATGCGTGACGAAGAGACGGGGAGTTGGTGGCAACAGGTCACCGGCAAAGCGATCCATGGGCCATTGAAAGGTCACCAGCTCAAAGAAGTCTTTCATGACGAACTTTCCTTCAGCATTTGGAAACGCGAGAAGCCGCATGGCCGCGTGTTGCGACCTGAGGAACGTATTGTTGCCGCCAAACGCTACGAACGTGCTGACTGGGAACAGCGCGTGGGCCGCATGCGCGTCGTTGAAGGAACTGATGTTGACAAGCGTCTCGAGCCACGGACTCTCGTCGTCGGCATCACGGCCGGTGGCAAATCGGTAGCCTATCCATTGTCGGCTTTGCAGAAACAGAGCCCGATCATCGACACGCTTGGCGCGGTCCCGATCGTGGTTGTATTGGGTGACGATAATCGTTCGGTTCGCGCATTCGAACGAACTGTCGATGGGCACCGTTTAGAGTTCTTCAGGAAAACGGAAGAAGACCCGAACTCACCTAACTCATTACAACTGATCGACGCCGAGACGGGCAGCAGCTGGAACTTCGAAGGTAAGGCTGTCTCTGGACCACTCGCAGGCCGTCAGTTGAAGAAAGTTCCAGTGCTCGAGGACTACTGGTTCGACTGGCGAATCTACCATCCGGACACCATCATCTATCAGATTGGCCCGCGCTAGGCCCGCGCTAGACAGCGGAAATCTATTTCCTAGTCGCGTAACTTAAAGTAACAAATCGCGCGGCTCTTCCTGCTTCACGTCCAAAAACTGGCCCAATTTCCACGCGTTCCGGGGAGGAACGGTTGTTGCCCAAGAGGTGGGCCAGGACGAACTTTGTCCGGCCTTCAGAGGGAGTTCTTTGTCGGAGGAAACGCGCAGATGAAGGGCAACACCAGCAGGACCACGCAACAAGGGTTCACCCTTGTTCAGATGCTTACCACCATCGCGATCATCGCTATTATAACGGTCTTCGGCGTGTTGGGAATCAAGTCGGCCCGCGCCGAGTTCCGGCTTCAGAACTCCGCTCGCCTGTTCGCGACCTACGTTGAAAAGGCGCGCGTCGATTCTATCCGCCGGCACGCCCCCGATGGCGAGCAATCGTCGATTGAGAGTTTTGGACCAGGCACGACCACTTATGCGGTCAGCATGGATTGGGGATCCGGCGCCGTCGAAACCCGTAACTTCGATCTCGAATCGGGACTAAGTTTTGCTACCGCTCCAAAGAAGGTTTCATTCGACTGGCGCGGAAGAATCAGTGAAGCCTGGGTATTCCAGATTCACAGCAGTTACCTCGCGCGCAGCCTTCCCGTTGACGTTTCAGGTTCGGGCGATATCACGGTTGGTGAGCAACACTTTCCGGACCAGTTGATTCCGGACGTTTCGATCAGCCAGGTCACTAACGACGTCGATATACCGTCGCCATCTCCGACGATTCAAGTATTGCCCAGCCCGCAAGTTAGTCCTTCACCAGGGGACGAGGCGAGTCCTTCTCCGTCTCCTTCTCCGACAGCTACACCTCATGGCAACGGTAACGGTGGGGACAATGGGAATAATGGCAATAATGGCAATAACGGAAACGGCAACGCTTCACCGTCACCGACACCCGCATCGTCGCCGTCACCATCTCCGAGTCCTGGCTCCGACCCGTCACCGATTCCACAGTGCGCGTCAGCTATTAGTCCGAACAGGTTGGAACTGAGCCAGAGCAACTCCACTAAGCAGTCAGGCTCAGCGACGTTCACAATGATCAACGCAACGGGCACGGTCCGCATCATCAGCGCCACACAAGAAGGCAACGGAAACAGTCTTAACATCTCACTGTCATTGCAACGAATCGACGGCAATGGATCGACCGTCGTCACCGTTAGCACGAAAAACGGCGCGGGTAATCGCGGCGAATTCATTGTTGATGTCGCCGGCAGTCCTGGGTGCGGTTCAATACAAAAGCTGACAGTTTCGGTAAGTAACTAGGTGGAGTATGGACGTCGCAAACAGACAAAAACGTAGTCAGCGCCGCAGGGCTCATTCTCGCGAACACGGCTTCACTCTGCTCGAGACCGCGATCGCACTGGTCATGATCATGATCATCGGACTTGGTGTCGTTTCGCTCTTTGCTTACGCGACACAGGCGAATGTGAGCGCCGACGATCGTGAACTTTCAATGGCGATCGCTCAGCAGCGGCTGGAGTGGTTTCGAACCATACCGTTCACGACGCAAACGCGATCGCTGGCCTATTCGTATCCGAATGGCGGACTGGCAGCGACTAGCCCGGCGGGTGTGAGTGAGACTGTAACCAGTGCGGGTCGCAGCTATACCGTCACGACCATCGTTCAGGATCTGAGTTTTGTTCCAGTCGCAAATCCGGATGGCGGAGCGTCGACACGGAAGAGTATTCAGATTTCGGTTACTCCATTGGGTTCGATGACGGCGTTCGAAACCATCACCATCAATACCCAACGAACCACTCAGGTTACCGGCATTTACTAGGAACTTCCGTCAAATAGCGAGGACTTTATGAGTTCGTCGAACAAAAACTCCGCGAGCGGATTCTCGCTCCTTGAACTTCTCATCGCGATGGGAGTGTCAATCACGTTGATGACTGTCGCCACGACCCTGTTGGCCAGCGCGCTCCGTGTTCGCTCGCGTGAGAATCAGAAGTCAGACGCCCTCGCCGACACGCAACGCGCGCTCAACATCATGTCGCGCGAGATCGCCAATGCCGGATTCAATCTGACCAACAACGGAATTGTGGCGGCGGATTCCAGCAGAACCGGGATTCGCATTCGCGCGAACCTCAATCGTTTTGAGTACGACGACCCGGACATAACTGACGCGATGCGGCAGAACGTTACCGAGGAAAACGAAGACATAACCTACTTCATCAACACTGCCGACAACACGAAGTACCTGGCCCGCCACGATCAGTACGGAAACGGTAGTACCGTGCTGGCGAACCGCATTGACAGTCTGAACATTTACTACTTCGCTCAGAAAGTTACCTACCAGTGTTTGCCGGGAGGTTTTGACATCACTGATAAGTCTGCGAACGAAGTGGGGTTGAAGTCGGACGCGAAATTCATTGTGATCGCAGTCTCAGTTACGTTGGACGCGGTTGGTGCTAAAGGTTCAGCAGGTTATCAGCCGCCTTACTCGGTGTTGCTCTGTTCAGACGTCACGCTGAGGAACAGCGACCTGTGGCGCTACTAGATTACGTTCAGAAGAGAGGTTCTTCGGTCAATGACATCGCAAAAGCCAACTACGTTCTTTAACGGTCGAACAGGCGAACGAGGCGCAGCACTGCTGACAGCGGTTTTGCTTTCGCTGTTGTTGTTGGCTGCCGGTGGGACACTGATTCTGACCACGACTATGACCGGCATAACCGCGAGAGACTCGACGTCTGAAATGCAGGCTTACTACGCGGCCGAAGGAGGCATTGCCAGAGTTCTCGAAATCCTGCGCGGAAACGTGCCGTCGGATCCTGCCGGCACCAAAGCATCTTTCAAGAATGTGCTCTGCACGCCGGGGCTTTGGAGCGACATGTCAGGAGGAACAGTTGCTCTTGCTGCCGATAATTCGGCAAGGTTTCGAGTGACTGAGATCTTCGATCCCGACAACCTGGACAAGGCCGCCAAGTGTGCGTTAGTTACTTACAAACCAGACAGGTTGAGCATCCGTGTCCTCGGACTTGGCCCAAGAGATAGCAACAAGAAGCTCGAGGTGATCGTCGATCGCTACACCATCGATTACTCGGTGAATGCTGTCGTCACATTGCCGAATGGATCAGGCAACCCGATCACTTTCGCTCTCGGCGGCAGTAACGTGACGTCGACCTCCGGCGTGGACGCTTCCGGAAGCGGAAAATCGCTCGATGCATTCGCGGTCAGCAACACTGACTACAACACCACAAATAACGTGATCGATGGCTGTCTGCCGGATGGAAGCAACTGCGGCGGCAGTGGTCCTAACGTAACGCCCGGCGATCCGGACATACTCGAAGACTCGAACACGCCGAGCTTTCTCAAAAACGTCAAATCAGCGCGAGCGTTCTTGTACGGTCCAGAAGGAATGAAGCAGGCGGCCATCAACCAGGGTCGCTTCTTCTCGAATGAAACAGATGCGAAAGCCAGTGCTGCCGGGCTTGGTGCAAGTAATCCTGACGGAGTGCTTACCTTTGTGGACGGCGATGTTACGCTTGGACCAGGTACCCCGACGGGTCAGGGAACCTTGATCGTGACTGGCAAACTCACTCTCGACGGAAACTTCAATTTCAACGGCGTAATCATGGTTCTCGGTACAGGCAGTGTGTATCGCAATGGCGGCGGCACCGGAAACATCTTTGGCGCAATGTTCGTCGCGAAGTTCGCTGCGACTGGCGATCCCACCGATGCGTTTCAGGCGCCGACATTCGATACGTCGGGCGGCGGCAATTCGAATATTCAGTACAGTTCAGACGCGGTTGACAAGGCAAAGGCCGTTGGCGGACATGCCGTTCGCGGGATTCGTGAGTACTAAGGCTTTCCTATCAAGACATCATGCTCGTCGGAAAAAGGTGAGAACCATAAAGCTCGGTCCTCACCTTCCCCAACAGCACAACTAGATCAATGAAACACCACACCGACTCCGATCCGGAAGTTGTGCTGTGTGCTGTCGAACAACCTCGTTGGGTTGTAGTCAACTTGAATCACGCGGATATCGATACTGTTGCTCGCCCGAATATCGATACCGCCTCCGAACGCTCCCGCAAAACCTGTATCGCTGGCCGTGAAATCGCTGCACGGGCTCGGAAAGATGGCGACACAAGCGATGTTATTGAACTCCACGCGATTTCGGCCGTGCGCGGCGCCGACAAGCGCGTGAGCGAACGGCTTGAACGTTGATTCCGTGGAGTTGTCTTTGAGTTGAACGCCGCCGAGAAAGTTGTAGACGCTCGAATTAATGTCAACGCTGCCGTTCGGCGTCGGCGACGCGATGGAAAAAAGCGGAACTGTCCTGCTCTTGTAATGTCCCGAAACGTCAAACTTCAATCCGAAGTAACGCGAGAGATTTCCTGTGACTGAGGCGTTGAAGCCGTTGAAGCCCTCACGCTCATCAATGATGTCGCCGAGGTCGGGATCGTCGTCGCCGATGCCGGTGTCTATCCGGTTGTGGGAATATCCGCCAAAGAACTCGAATCGTTTGTAATCAGACTGGGCGGCGGCAATGGAAGCTGAGGCAACGATGACCAGTGTCATCATTAGAGTCTTGAACATTGTAGTCCTCCTAAGTGTCAGGTCTGACCGAGGTCAAAAGCATTTCGGGAGAGCTACACCAGCAAAAGCCGTGCTGGTCCCATGTGGGTAACGAGATTCAATTGCTCAGAAGGTGGTTTTTCGCACCGGGTTGTCTGCGAGTGGACTAGAAAGAACAAACAGCCGGCCATTTCTGCCGGCTGTTTTTCACGTGTTCCCACGCTCCTCAGGAGCACACCGTCAAGGACCGAAGCGCTGCCGATACTCGTCCGAGAAGATGAAACCGAAGATCATGTGTCTGAAGTTGCTTGGGTCCGCCGTGAGCGTCGTGACCCAGTTGTTATAGCCAATTGTGTCAGGATCACGTCGCAAGTAACCAAAATACTGCATCGCCACGAACGCGCGAATGAAGAACTTGTCCTCAACCGATTGCAGCTCGACAACCTCTCGCAGCACCTGCGCTCGAGTCTTCTGACTTGTATTCAACGCATCAACCAGCGCGGCCTTGTTTGACAACGTTACTTCCGCGTTCGTCTCGAGCGCATCGAGATACGCACTGTTCGACAACGCGTCGTATCGATTCTTAAACTCCTGCCGCTGTACAAACGCATCCATGTACGCGGCTTTGCTGATTGCTTCCGACTGCGGCGACTGAGGTCCACCGACCTGGGCCATGTCCGGCACGAACTCCGCGTACGTCGGACGGCGATCGAAGCCGACTTCATAGAACTTATAGGCCCAATATCCACGGACGCGAAACTCTTCAGAAAGGAAGAACCCGGCCGAAACGTGGACGCGATCGCAGGTTGGATTCAGGTTTTCACCGAAACCTCCGTTTGGACAATTGCCGAGCGTATCGGTCCAATTGGCAAGTCCGATCGGGTCGGGTAAACGGCCGAGGAAGTCGATGTACTGTTGGGTAACAAAGAAGGTGACGCCGTCGATGGGATTCTGCGACGCCGGCGCCGCGTCGTTATCGACGATCGTGATCGTCGCTGCGTTCACAGCGCCAAGTATCGCTCCCGTTGCTCCGTTCAGGTTCAATGTGAAAGTTTCATTACCTTCCACGAGCACATCGTCCACGATTGGAATGATGAGCGTCTTCTGCAATTCACCCACCGCGAATTGCACTCGTCCGACGGAAGTTGCGTAGTCGCAGCGTTCAGACGCCTTTCCGTTTACGAGCTGACAATTCTGTAAGCCCGCTGTATCTGAGGTGACGAACTGAACCGTCGCTGACGTCGACGTGTCGCCGATACGCGTTACAGTCAGGGTTACGAAGCCCGCGTTTTCGTTGACATTGAAATTGGCACTACTCAGTTGCAACGTGGCGTCATCGTTCACAATGGTGACTGTTGCAGTCGGGTTGGAGATGAAGGTTACGTTTGTTGGGTTACTGAAGCCGACGGAGAAAGTTTCGTTCGCTTCAATCGTCGTGTCGCCGTTTATCGTTACGTTCGCTGCCACGGAACTTGATCCCGCAGGCACGGTGACAGTGCCGGACGCTGCAACGTAGTCACTTCCAGCCGTAGCCGACCCGTTGCTGGTCGCAAAGTCCACAGTCACAACCTGAACCGTCGGATTCGAGAGGGTGACGTTGAGGACGACGTTCTTCGTTCCCGTATCGCCTTCACGAACTGAAACACCCGACGGTGATATAAAGACGGACGGTTTGGAGTCGTTGTCGGAGATCAATACCGCGAAAGTGCTCGGCGCGGTCAGGACGGCCGAGCCGGTTGGTCCACTCAAGTTGACATTGAACGTCTCGTTTCCGTTTTCAAACAGATTGTCGTTGATGATCGGAATCGTAATGATCTTACTCGACTCGTTTGGTCCAAAGGTGAGCGTACCGCTGGCGGCGGTGTAGTCGGATCCGGCCGTTGCTGTTCCGTCACTCGTCGCATAGTTCACGGAAACGGTACCCGATACGTCCCCAGTTCGAACGACCTTTACTGCCAACGTGGGAGAAAATTCGCTCGCAAATGCAGAGGCAGTTTCAAACTGGAGGCCGGTAGGAATCGGCGCAGCGTTTGACACTAACGCGCTCTGAATCAGGTAAATCTGGCCCGGGACCGGGATGGTGGCACCGCCTTGTGGCAGCGTATTGAACGCCAGGCCATTCGCTCCCCATCGCACCAGATTCAGTGGCTGGCCATTGACTCCCGTCAGTGTTACCGATCCGATTTGCAGGAACGTATCCGTATCGTAGGCCGCTAAAACGACGTTCGGAGAGCTGAAATCGGAGGTCGCAAAGTAGACTCGGTGGTTAGCGCTATCCACTGCGACTGCGTTCTGAAAACCTGTACCCTGAAATGTTCCGGCGAGAGTGCCTGTCTCGGGATTTGCTACTCGACCCTGGCTCGAATACAGCAGGCCGTTCGAAAACTCGAACCCGTTAGCAAATCCGGTCAACAAAGCTCCCATCGAGTTAGCGATTGTGACGCCATTTGAATCGACGTTGTATTTAACAACGTCGAACCCTGTCGAAAAGCTGTTGTAGCCATACAGGACCGAGGCACTGGCGCCAAATTCGATTGGTCCGACAGAAGGGAAGAAACCACCAGTATTCGGACGTTGCGCACCGTTGTCATAAATCACTGGGCCACCATTAAATCCCCTGGTCATCGCAACTGAGCCTGGACTTCCCGGAACGACCTCCATATCGGCGGGAGGCGTGCTGCTGGTGGTGAACTGTAGACCGGGCGTTGCTGTCAAGACGTCGAAACGGCGAGCGGAGTTTGCGCCGTCGAGATGCACCCAAATTGTTTGGCCGTCATTTGAGATGGCCATCTTGTTCGGCTCGCTGCCGATGAACGTTGATGGTCCAACAGCGCCGGTGTCAGGCGTGATCTTTGTAATGCTATTGCCGTTGGCGCCCGCGCTGCTTGGTACGCTCGCGTAAATCGCGCTCGTCGCGGAACTGAAGACGATGTTGCCTGCTGGTAAGTCCAGACGTCTGACAAACGTCGGAATGATTGGCGGCGCCGGCGACGGTGTTGGCGACGGCGTCGGTGTCGGTGAAGCCACCGGTATGCTCGAGTTTACGAGCGCACTCTCAATCAAAAACACCTGGCGGTTGGTCGTGCGAAATGCCAGTCCGTTCGTTCCCCATCTGACCAGACTCGCCGGGATTCCAAGAACACCGGAAATGGTCGCGGAGCCGATAGGCAAAAACGTATTGATGTCGAAAGCTCGAAGCAGATAGTTTGGGCCAGTAAAGCTCAGGAAATAAATACGTCCATTTGCCGAATCGACGGCGTGAATTGCGCCGTTCAGGGAACCGGCGCCGAAAGTTCCTTTCAAATCTCCAGTGACGGGATCGATCACCTGACCAGTCGCACCATAGAGAAGGTTGTTAGCGAGATGCATCCCACCGCCGGACGTAAACTGAATGTTGCTGCTTACCGTGACTCCATTGTTATCGACCGTATACTTAGTCAAAGTGCTGAAAATGCTTCCGTAAAGGGTCGAAGGAGACGCGAAAAGCAGAACGTCCGAGCCGTTGATATGGCCCGGACCCGTGGTCGGGCGTTGTGTGCCGCCGTCAAAAATCGCCACACCGGCTTCAGGCGGCGAGACGTTGCGGTGTTGGCGAGCAACCGCAACAACCGCCGGATTACCAGGTGAAACCGCCAGGTCACTTAATGAATACGGACCAAAGAAACTGTCTCGTCCGAGCGGGAACTGCTGCCCGGCAGTGTGAGCGAGAATATTGAAAGAACGTACTGCGGCAGCGCCATCCAGTCCGACATAAAGCGTCGCGCCGTCATCCGCCTCGGCCAACTGCGTCGGTTCACTTCCGATAAAGGTTTGGTTCGTGATCGACGCCATTGCCGGATCGATCTCCGTAACGCTGTTTCCCGTGCTGCCTTCGGCGCTCGGAACGCTCGCATACAATTTTTGTGTAGCCTGGCTGAAGATTAGATCGTTGGTTGTCAGCGCCATTTGGCGAACGAACGTTGGTGCTCCCGGCGAAGGTGACGGTGTCGGGGTGGGGGAAGGCACCGGCGTGGGAGTCGGTATCGGTTCTGCTGACGGAATCAGAGATGTTTGGATGATGTACAACTGGTTGGTGGTGCGAAACGCAAGTCCATTTGCTCCCCAGCGAATCAATGAAGTAGGAGTTCCTGAAACGCCGTTGATAGTGAGTGAGCCCAGTAATAGAAACGTGTTTATGTCGAAGGCTTTGATCGTGACCTGCTGGAATGATGGTCCGTTGGTAACGTAGTACGCACGACCGGCGCCGGTATCGGGAACAAACGCCTGCCCGGAAACGCCGGAGAACGTGCCCAGCAACGCGAGCGAATCAGCGTTGAAGACCTGTCCCACCGAAGTAAATATCAGACCATTACTGAATTTGATGCGCCCACTCGCGCCGTTTTGCGTGGTAGAACTGATGGTGGCGCCATTCGCATCAACTGTAATGGTCTGGATGCCGTTGGTGAACTGTCCGGTTCCAAAGAGTTTCGAAGCGGTAGCGGAAAACGCGATGAAACTCGTGCCATTGAAATCCAATGCGATGTTCGTTCGGCGAACGCCGTTATCGAATATTGCAACTCCCGCGCCTCCCGATTGGTTTGATCTCGCGACTGCGAGGAGATTCGGATTGCCGGGAGCAACAGCGAAATCACCGACCTGGAAACGGTTGTTGAATGTGTCCTGGCCCGTTGAGAATTGAAGACCGGGAGTGTTAGTGACTACGTCGAAGCGGCGAATCGCAAACGCACCATCCATTGAGACGTAAAGGTTCTGGCCATCGTCTGCGAGCGTGAGCTTGTTTGGTTCGCTACCGACGAATGTTGAGCTACCGATTGCGCCGGTGGTGGGATCAATCGCGGTGATGCTATTTCCACTACTGCCAACAGTGCTGGGAATG
>DASZDV010000378.1:0-3995 GCA_035941575.1 Pyrinomonadaceae bacterium | reverse complement strand
GGAGGTCCACTTCCATCACGGCCCGCGCGGGTATCGCGTTGACACTCGTGCCGCCTTCGATGCTTCCGACGTTGAACGTTGTTCGCGGATCTTTCGGTACGGGATAAGAAGCCAATCTGGAGATCGCGCGGCCGAGTGCGTGCACCGGATTTGGTAAGCCGAAGTCACCCCATGAATGACCGCCGGTTCCGTTGAACTCGACGCGGTATCGCCGCGACCCAAGCGCGGCATTTGTGATCCGATCCAAACCTGGTCCATCAAAACTCAAAAACGCATCGATCTTTCGGCTGGACCACGGACCACGCGTCAGTAGATGGCGCACGCCGCGCAGATTGCCTTCACCTTCTTCGCCGACAGTGCCTACGAACAGAATCGAACCTTCGATTGCGATTTGTGCAGCACGTATCGCTTGCACGATCGCAATTAAGGCTACCAGGCCGCAGCCGTCGTCCGCGATTCCGGGAGCCAGCAATCTGTTTCCATCACGACGCACCGTGAAATCTGTGCCCTTCGCGAAGACCGTATCGAGGTGCGCACTGGCTACGATTAAAGGTGTGGACGAACTTCCGTGCAGCAATCCGAGGCAATTGCCCTCTTCGTCGATTTCTACATCCGTTAATCCGAGTTGACGAAAACGTTCGGCCAGATATTCGGCACGTTCGTGTTCAGCAAATGGCGTGGCGGGAATCGAGCAGATGCGAACCTGTTCTTCAGTTATCGCGGCAGCGTTCGTTTCGAAATACCGCAACGCCTCTGCGATCTGCGGCAGTGTCGATAGCTCGCGAATGGTCTGAGCCGGAGCGCTTTTGAGCGAGGACGACAAGGTTACACCAGTTCCAGGATCTCGTGCTCCTCGAGCACACCATGAGCCGCCTTTGCACGTTCGTAAATCCGGTTGACGAGTGTTTCATTTACTTCGATGCCGCGCTTCTCGAGCCAGTAGATCACGTTGGACTTTCCGCTCATTGGACCAATTTCGATAACCTGTTCTAAACCAAACTCACCGGCCGGAACGCCCGAGTAAACAATATCCGCCAAACGCTGATCGCCTTTCCTGTAACTCTTGATTACGGCAGCAGCGTGAACACCTGTTGCAGTGCGAAAAGCGTCGCGGCCAAAGACCGGATAGTTGTACGGCACGGTCCAACCACAAATGCGCGCCGCAGTCTCGCAGTATTCGCGGAGTCGCGAGAGATCGTTCGTAATCCAACCCAACAGTTTCAGGTTAACGAGTAGTTGATCGAGCGGTGTGTTACCGACGCGTTCTCCGATACCCAACGCGGATCCGTGTACCTGATCCGCGCCACTTTCAATTGCCGCCAGTGAATTGATCACGCCCAGACCGCGGTCCTGATGGCCGTGCCAGTCGAGCCGGATGTTTCCACCCTGCTCCTCGATGATGCTTTTAACAAACTTAACAACTGCTCGCGCGCCGTCAGGCGTTGAATGACCGACTGTATCGCACACGCAAACTGCTTTCGCTCCGGCTTGAATCGCGGTCGTGTAAAGGGCACGGATCGTTTCTGGCTTTGCCCGCGTCGTGTCTTCAGTGACGTACATCACAGGCAAACCCTGAGACACAGCAAAACTCACGGCCTCTTCAGTCATTTGCAACAACTTGTCGAGCGTCCAGTCCTCTGCAAAGAAGCGGACTGACGATGAACCGATGAACGTACACGCTTCGATCGGAATGCCAACTCGTTGGGAGATTTCGGCGATGGGAACGATGTCGTTGCGGTGCGTGCGCGCGGCGCAGTTTGGTCTGATCTTGAGTCTTTGGTCGGCGATCTCTTTAGCGAGTCTTTCTACCCCCGCCGCGTGGGTTCCACCTGCACCTGGAAGACCGATGTCCGCGGTATCGATACTGAGTGCTTCCATCAGGTGAAGCAGTTCGAGTTTTTGTTCGACGGGAGGCTCACAAACGGAGGGCGACTGGAGACCGTCGCGTAACGTTTCGTCGTCGATACCGATGTGACGGTTCGGCGCCGAGAACGACGGTTCGATCGTATTCCAGTCGTAAACTAGTTCGTCGATTGTCACTTACAGGCCTCCGCGCGTCGAAAACAGATCGCAATTCATATAGGGCAGGTTTCGATTACAGCAACGGCAGATTTGAAAGTCAAGATGAGGTCTTAGCCGCTTGCTATTGCGCAGAGTCTGCGCTAGTTTTTGCACGTTTTCTTCAAGCACTTGCCGCGTTTTCAATACCTTCGCCCAATCCCAAGGAACTGTTTAGACGGCGTTGACCATCACCAGGGAATCATTTGATGCTTTGCTTGAATGGCTGGATCCCGACCGTGAGATTGCGGCCCAACGTTACGAGATTATCCACGGCGGTTTAATCAAGATCTTTGTTTCCCACGGTCTGGCGGACGCCGAACACTACGCGGACGAAACTGTAGACCGCGTGATCAAGCGTTTGCCTGAAATACGAGCCACGTACGTCAACGAGCCGATCAGGTATTTTCACGGCGTTGCGAGAAACATAATTCGTGAGGCGATTCGGCGAAAGGAGATCGCCTTTGACGTTCTGCCCGAGTGCTTGCCGCTCCATCGATCTGACGGGAGTGAATTGGCGGAGTGTCTGGTGAACTGTTTACGGTCTCTACCTCACGACAAACGCGCCCTGATCTACGATTATCATGTCTACGAGGGTCGTCAAAAGGTCGATAGTCACAGGGAAATGGCAGCCGAACTATCAATTACGGTGGGCGCTTTACGAACGCGCGCCCATAATGTTCGCGTCACTTTGGAAGAATGTGTCGCGAAGTGTTTGGAAGCAGGCAGGAACAAAACCGGTGCTAATCGTCATAATAGATAGCGGCATTCGAAGGAGCGTCAGTCATAGTTGAAGACCAGAAAAACCTGCTAACTCGATATCTGTTTGGCCAACTGGGGGAGGCTGAAGAGGAGCAGGTGGAACTGCGTCTGATGTCGGATGTGGCCTTTAATGAAGAGTTTGACGTTGTAGTGGATCAAATCGCGGCTCGCTACGCTGCTGGACAGTTTGCAGGTGAGGAGAAGGATCGAGTCGAACGTTATTTCATGCGGTCGCCGGAACGGCAGCGCAAGGTGAAGTTCATGTCCGAATTACTTCATCAAATGCCGACCGTTACGCAGGAAAAGCCGGCGTCTGGCAATGTCGTCGAACCGCCGTTGCGAGCCACCGTCGAACACAAAGCGCGATTTTGGGAGCGTGTCTCGGGTTTGTGGGCGAACTGGCCTGCGGCTGGTCGCGCTGCTGTCACGTTTGCAACCATCGCGATCGTAGCCGCAGGCGCGTTGTTCATACGGTCAATGAACGTGGCGCCGCGGATCGTGTCACTTGAATTAACGATGACGAGTGCCGATCGCAGTGTTGGTTCAGAGATTCGGAAGGTCAGTTTGCCGTGGGGCACTGACGAACTGCTCCTCAAACTAAAACTCCCTGCGGACGCCCCAAGAGCATGGAGTTATCGCGCGACGCTGCGAGGAGAAAAACTCTCACCGCGCACACTGCCCATCATTCAAGACTCAGATTCACTTACCACCGGAGTACCCGCCGCTGAACTAACTCCAGGAACTTACTTCGTTTACCTCTTCGCGATCAACGATCGCGCAGAAGAGCAATATCGCGGCGCTTACGTTTTCAAAGTCGAATAACTTTAGCCACAAAAAGGCACAAGAAGCACCAGTGGGTTGCGGTCCGGTTACCGTGCCTCTTGTGCTTCTTTGTGGCCCGGCTCACGCGACAGCACGCGGTCCACGTCGCCGCAAGTAGCCCCAGCCAATCCCACACAACAGCATCAGCAACAGCGCGAGTCCGACTGCGTTTTGGACCGTTGCCGGCGCGTGCTGCGATGGCTTCGACGGCGGAATTCTTAACGTCTGTTCGTACTCACCCTGCAAAGTAAAAGCAGCCCAGTAATGAGGCGATCGCCAATGCGTGTCGGCGCGAAGCGTGTTTTGAGCCGCTCTCAGTGCCTCTGCCGGGCGCATGTTGTTCTCGAGCATGT
>DASZDV010000377.1:0-9891 GCA_035941575.1 Pyrinomonadaceae bacterium | reverse complement strand
TCACCATCGTGTCTGAGTGATTACCGGACATTGTTCGCGTGAACTCGCTGACTCTCCTTTCGCCCGCGCCGTTGCAGAATCCTGCGGCGTAGTCTCTCAAGAATGTTTCCTTCGGATTGTTCGGAACTGAGGAAACGAACGACTTTGTCAAAAGCGAGTTCGTCCACTGCTACATCCGCCGGGAACCGAAACGAGCCGGTTGACCAGTCGATGTCCGAGACAGATTGACTGGACCATGCCTGGTCGCCACAGTGCGTGCCCGTTTCATCGAAACCGCCGTTCCAAACGAGAGATTTCCGTGGATGGAGCACCAGACCGCCCGCTTTGAACACAGCCCACCAGAACAGGATTCCCCACGAATCGTTTTCGCCCGCCAACTTGCTTTCGAGCATTTCCGCGTAAGGATAAGCGTCATTCAGGTTGAAACGGCGCCGCAGTTCAGGATCGCGCAGGGTTTCCGCGTCGGGCGCGTTCCAGTCAAAAACTTTCCATGCCCTGGACCACGTGGCCCAACCCCATGTCGTCGTGAGCGGCAGGAAGAACGCATCCGGCTCGGAAGCGTGTCGAATCGGAAACATGTAGCCACAGATCTGATACACGTTAGACTCGTTCTCATAACGATCCAGCGCTGAAAGCATGTAGTCCAGGAAAGAACGACTCAGTAAAAAATCGTCTTCGACAACGATAACGCGGCCGTGGCTATCGCAGAGTTCGGAAACGCCTTCGACTACAGAACGAGACAATCCGAAGTTCGTTTCGTGGTCAACGACCTCAGCATTCAACCGCTCTGCCCATTCCTGCGCGACTTCGCGCACCGCAGCAACGGATTCTGCGTCGTCCGGACGTCTTGGACCATCGCAATAGATTCTCAGTAGACACTCATCAAGCCGGCGGCACTGCGACAACGACTCAAGCACCAGCCGCGCGTGAGCCGGGCGGTTATACAGAAAGAGCGCGATAGGAGTCTTTTGCGAGGCCATCGTCAGTTCTTCATCTCGCGGCACCACTGTTCGAGCACGAGTGCTTTGAACGAAAGCGGTGTCGTCGAATTATCGGGAAACGGGCCAGTTGAGAGTTCGCGCGCACTCTCTTTGGTCAACACCTCACTCTGGCGAAGGTATCCATCCGCGAGCGCTTCGCCGTACGCAGCAAACAACGCGCGATGCCATTCCATCACGGGCGGGCTGAATCCTCGCTTCGGACGGTTGATGACGTCCTGTGGAAGTACGTCTTTGAGCGCCGCTTTGAACCAAGCTTTCGGCGGTTGATCCACATCCGTATGTGCTTTCCGCAGGCCGATCACGGTTTCGATGAGCCGGTGGTCGAGCAGCGGCAATCGCATCTCGATAGACGACGCCATGCCAAGGCGATCACCCTGCGTCACACCATTCTCACGCAGGTACGTGTCGCAAATCAGGCGCGTGAGTGTGACGTCAATGTTGGGCCACGGCTGTGCGAACGTGAATAGACTTGTCGCTGTCGTGCCGTTGATCTGTTCCGAAAAAGATTTAGTAAACAAAGCTCCGGCTATTTGCATTGAGGCGCGGAAATCAGGAACGAGATCGTAAAAGACCATTTGATTCGGCGATGTATGACGGTCGCGCCGCAAACTTTCCCAACTCTCACGCAGACCACCGAGCCGGTGCGCCCATTCTGCAAGTTGCACCCGCGACAAGCCGCCCGGAAGATTCACATCGACGTAGCGCGGCAACGCACCGACCGGGTTGTTTGTACGTTCGAGCTTGCGCGCCGAGGCATGTGCAGCAGCCTGCACCCAACCGTAACCCCAGAAGAGTTCATCACCACCCTGACCCTGCAAGACGACCGGAACGTTCTGTTCGCGTGCGAGTTTCATCACCGAGTAGTAACCGAACCCGGCGATATCGGCGATTGGATCGTCGCGCCAGTACACCAGCTCGGGAAAGAACGAGACCATGTCACTGGTCGTGAGTTCCGCATCGTGAAACGGCATGCCGAGTTGATCCGCAAGCGCCCGTGCGTCGGCACGTTCGTCGTTTTCGAGTCCACCCGGATAGCCAATACTGAAGGCGCGCATCGTGCCTGGATACTTGCGTGCGGCTAAGGCCGCTATCGCGCTTGAATCGAGACCGCCGCTCAAAGCGATGCCCACGGGAACGTCGGAACGGATCACGATCCCGCTGACTGTTTCGAGTTGTTCGCGAATCAACGTTGCCGGATCGCCTACGAGCGGCGGCGCGTCTTCCATGCGCCAGTAACGATGTTCCTCAACCGTCCACGGATCGACGTCGACTGTTAACAGGCAGGCCGCATCGAGTTTGCGCACACCTTTCAACGGCGTCATCGGTTCAGGCACGTATTGATAGTGGAAATAGAGGTTGACTGCGGCCGGATCGAGTTCAAATGGAACGACTCCGGAAGCGAGCAGTGCTTTTATTTCCGAGGCAAAGATGAGTCTGCCGTCCGTCTGGTAAAGATAAATCGGCTTCTCGCCCATGCGATCGCGCGCCAGCACCAGGCGCTTGCGTTTCGAGTCCCACAAAGCGAACGCATACATGCCGCGCAAGTGCTGCACGAAATCCACACCGTGCTCTTCGTAGAGATGAAGAATCGTTTCGCAATCGCTGTTGGTGTTGAAGCGATGGCCTTGTGATTCGAGACGTTGGCGCAGCTCGATGAAGTTGTAGATCTCTCCGTTGGCTACTAAGGCGAGACTGCGATCTTCGTTGTAGAGAGGCTGCCAACCGCCGTCGAGATCGATGATGCTGAGCCGGCGCATTGCCAGCATTATGTGTTCGTCCTGGAACTCTCCGGAACCATCCGGACCGCGATGTGTGAGTCGTGAATTAGCAGCCCTGACGCATGCGATGTCCGCTGCTGTGATTGGGCCTTCGGTAATGATTCCAGCGATGCCACACATTACTGCTTCCTCGCGTCGATGATTACCGAAGTATAAAACAGATCGCCGCGGCGAAAGTTCTGTTGCTTATCGAAGCGCGCCGAACGCTGAATCAATCCCTCGCTTTCGTCCCACGCCGCTGCATGAAACTGCTCGTTTGCGTCAAAGTATTCGAGCGGAGTGGTCTTGAAGCCGACGCTTTGCAACAAAGCCGTCAGCGTGTCGATGTTGTAGAGCACCTGGTGACCGTCATTCGGCGGGCTCGCTTCCGCGAGGTAATCAGGATCGCGTCGATAACCGTCCGGCACTGCAATCCGAAATAGCCCGGTTGGTTTTAGGTAGCGATAACACTCCGTCAGAGCCACTCGCGCTTCATGTTCTGTCAGGTGTTCAAGCATGTGCTCGGAAAGCAGTGAATCGATCGAGTCTGGATCGAAGAGAGCGCTCCAATCAGTTGGGTTTGTGACGTCGAGAATCTCTTTGTCGGTTTGAAACCAGCCGGGGAAGTGAGTTGGACCAGCACCAAGAACAACCTTGAGTGGATTGGCGCTGATGACCTGTTTCCGTAAGTTCCACACGCGTCGTTTGCGGCTTAACTGCTTGTAAAGCCCTGACTGTCTCAACGACTGCGGTGCATATTTCGTCAACAGCATTTCGCCCTTATCTGCCGCCCTTTCAGGGCTCTCGGTATTTATCTTTTTGATCCCAGGGGCAGCGCTTCGCGCTCGCCCCTGGCTACCCTCTGTCCGCGCCTTCGGCGCTCTGAAGCCACAGTTCGCTTCGGCGCTTTTCGCGTCGATCCGTGGCTACCCTCTGTCCGCGCCTTCGGCTCTCCTCATGTTTGTTACTTGCGTCAACAGCATGTAGTTACTTGTGGCTAACGGCCTGGTACGCGCGGGCGTCGGCGATGACGCGCGAGATTCCTTCGCTCAAGGTGACGCGCGGTTGCCAGCCGGGCAGTAACTCCTGCGGGTCGATCATCACTTCGGAACCCTTGGCGTTACCCGCCTCAAATTCGACGCCGAGTTGGCGTCCAATCTCTTCACCAACCTGACGGATAGTGACCCACTCCGGTCCCGCAAGTTCCGCCGACTGTTTCTCGCTATCAAACAACTTCATCAACGCATCCACGCAATCCGTTTTATATATAAATCGGCGGCGCTCCATTCCATCCGTCAAACAACTTACGCGACCACCTGTGAGTCCCGATAGTACCAGATCGGTGATGACGTGACTGCGCACGTCCGGATGCTCCCAACCGTACGTGTTCCACAACCGCGCCACTTTCCCGCCGAGCTGCAACGACCAGCATGCGGCCATCAGTTTCGTCGTGCCGTAAGCGGTGTGCAAACCCGCGAGTTGCGAACTCACGAACAAAAACGGCGTACGTGTGCGAGCCAATGCATCGAGCACGCGCACTGTCAGTTCGCAGTTGTGCTTGTACTGTTCGTGTTGACGATCAACGGCTTCGATGTATCTTGCGCCGCCAGTGTCCCAGGCAAGAAACCAAACGCGATCACATTCGCGAAAAGGCTGGTCGTCGATCTGCCGCAAGTCGCATCCGTTCTTGAGATCGAGCGAAGTAACGGTATGTCCAAGCGCACCGAGCGCCTGGACCAGCGTCGAACCGATTAACCCATCACCACCCAGCACGAGTTCTCTCATTCTTACTCCAACCGCCAGACTCGTTCCGCGATCTCGACTTCCTTCAAATTCGCCAAGCCCCAGTCGTCCGGATTGTGATAAGGCACCCCTTCCGGTGTTGCCGTGTCGCCGTGATGAGGTTGAATACCCTCCGTGCACGAAGTCGGATGCGTCAAGTGCAATACAGTACCTACGCGCCTGATGCGTCCGCCGAGCGCGACCATTTGGGCCGTACCGCGAATATCGCAGCCGAAACGATGCCGCACCATCTGCTCGTCAAACCCGCGCGCGCGATGCCAAAGCTCTCGATGAGCCAGGCAAAACTCCCCTGTGCCGAGCTCAACATAAGGATTCACTCGTCGGTAACGCAGGCTGCCCCAAAAACCGATCTCGGTTTGAACGTTCTCACGCCACGGAATGTCCCAACGTTCAGCGGTCCAAAGCACATCCGGACGCAGTTCGGTATTCAACAGAGTGTTCACCGAATCCAGACCAATCGCAGCATCAGCATTCGTGCTGATGATCCACGGTGAGCGAGCACGCCGAATCCCGACGTTCTTAGCGTGATACTCAAGCAACTTTACATTGCTGTTTTGGCAAATCTGGTCGTGGATCTGCGAGGGAACGACATACGCGCGCAGGCAATCGAATCTCTTCGCCAACTCGATCGCGAGCAGTTCGCGGTCCGCAGGTGGATTCCACTCAACAAAGATAAACTCGCTGACGAGATACTTGATGTTCCACGAAACAGTGGCTAACAACCGTTCGCGAAAGTCCGGCATGTAATCGTCGTTGCGCCCGACGGTCACAGCCGCAAACTGCGGCCGATGATTTCCCGACCGGGCGATCAACTTCGCATAGTTTCCGGCGCTGCGCGCGGCAAACCCGGCGCGCTGCTGCAACTGACCTATTCGGTATTTGACGCCCGCAATCATCACTCAACTGCTTAACGCACCCTCATGTTCGAAAACTGCTTCCGGCTGCGTCCACTCAGAGTCGATGCGCACGTAGCCAGCCAAATCGTTTAGCCAAAGAGACGCGACGGCCTCATCTGAATAGATCTCAAAGGTCATCGCTTGCGGCACATAGTCCAACAATTTGCTCGCGCACCGGGCTCCGACATTCAAAAAGTATAGACCCGGACTGAAAATGTTCTGTTCTATGCGGCACTTGACCGAGTATTCGCCGGGCGCGAGTTGCTCAATCGCTCCGTACGACTGGCTGGTGCGACACTCTGTAAGAACGACGCTGTCAGGCGAGCTAATGTTCAGACCAACTACTACCTCTTCCAGCGGTTCGACAACGGAAAACAGCAGCTCCACTTCGATCGTATCGCCGAAACGCACCAGCGGGCGTCCGTCGCGTGAGGCGAGTCGCACCTTTGACATCCGCAGGGGTAATTCAAACGGTTTCAAGGGTCGTCGCAGGTTGCTGAGGTCCACCTCGTTCGTTGTGTGTTGAGTAATTTCTGCCAGATACCGGTCTACACACTCGCCGGCCGTGCCTTCAAACAGCTTGCGACCATTGGCCAGCAGTACGCCGCGTTGGCACAGACTTCGGATCGCGGCCATGTTGTGACTAACAAAGAGAACGGTGCGACCCTCGGTCGAAATGTCGCGCATACGTCCCAAACACTTTTTCTGGAATGCAGCATCACCTACCGCCAGAACTTCATCGACGACAAGAATCTCAGGATCGAGATGGGCCGCCACTGAAAACGCGAGACGCATGTACATGCCGCTCGAATAACGTTTGACGGGCGTGTCGAGAAACTTTTCGAGTTCCGCGAAGGCGACGATCTCGTCAAACTTTCGCTGAATCTCCGGCCTGGTCATGCCGAGAATCGCGCCGTTGAGAAAAATATTTTCTCGTCCCGTCAGTTCCGGATGGAAGCCAGTTCCTACTTCAAGCAGGCTGCCGGCGCGACCATAAAGTTCGGCGCGTCCGGTAGTCGGCTCGGTAATGCGGGAAAGAATTTTTAGTAGAGTGGATTTTCCGGCGCCATTCTGACCAATAATTCCCATGGCCTCGCCGGGCATGACGGTGAAGCTGACGTCGCGCAAGGCCCAAATACTTTCCGTGCTCGCGTTCTTGCGGCGCAGGTTCGCGAATGGAGAGCGGAGCGCATTTGTCAACGACTCCCGCAAAGTTGCATAACCTGCTGTCTTCGCCCCGATCTGATAAACCTTACTCAGGTTCTCAACTTTAACGATAGGTGTCACAGAAAACGGTCTCGTTCCTTCAGACGGTGCCCCAACTCGCTTGTGAGATCTCGACGCCGTCACGCTTGCGCAGGCTCTCCTGGCGGGCTAACTCCAGATCGTGGTCCACCATCAGGTGCACCAACTCTTTGAAACTGACTTTCGGCTCCCAACCGAGAACACGGCGAGCCTTGGAAGCATCACCTTGTAACAGATCTACTTCAGCCGGACGGAAGTAGCGCGGATCGGTTTCCACGTACTCTTCCCAATCGAGATCCAGATAACTAAAAGCTTCGCTAAGGAATTCGCGGACGGAATGGTTTTCGCCGGTGGCGATTACAAAATCGTCAGGCTCGTCGGCTTGCAACATCAGCCACATCGCCTCAACGTAATCTTTTGCGTAGCCCCAATCGCGCCGTGCGTCCAGGTTTCCCATGTAGAGCTTGTTTTGCAGACCCAACTTGATGCGCGTCGCGGCGCGCGTGACCTTGCGCGAGACAAACGTCTCACCGCGGCGTTCGCTTTCGTGATTGAACAAAATGCCGTTGCAGGCAAACAGGCCGTACGACTCACGGTAATTCACGGTGATGTGGTACGCGTAAGCCTTGGCGCACGCGTAAGGCGAGCGCGGATAAAACGGTGTCAGTTCCGTTTGTGGTACTTCACGCACACGTCCAAACAGTTCCGATGACGATGCCTGGTAAAACTTTGGTTTGATACCTGTGTCGCGAATCGCTTCGAGGATACGCACGGTGCCGAGTCCGGTTACGTCGGCTGTGTACTCCGGCACGTCAAAACTCACGCGCACGTGCGACTGCGCGCCCAGGTTATAGATCTCGTCTGGTTTTGTGTTCCGAAGAATAGTGTTCAGCGAACTCGAATCATTCAAGTCGCCGTAGAACATGCGTAGCCTGGCGCCGGGCTCGTGCGGATCCTGATAGAGATGATCGATGCGGTCGGTGTTGAACGAAGAGGACCGCCTGACAATACCAAAGACCTCGTATCCTTTTTCGAGCAACAGCTCTGTCAGGTAAGACCCATCCTGGCCTGTGATGCCAGTGATCAGTGCACGTTTCATATCGTTACCTTGCCATAACCGGAGTCGTACCGCAAAGGCGTAAAAACGCAGAGTTTAGCGGGTAAATGGCATTTTGTCTTCTGTACGCCTCTGCGCGGACAAAATGGTACCATCACGCGCATGGATTCACTCGAATCAGCCTTTCCTTACCGAAAAGTGGTGGTTACAGGTGGCGCCGGTTTTCTTGGCCGGTTCGTGGTTGAGAAGCTGGGGCGTTACCCCGGCGTAGAGATAATCGTGCCCCGGAGCCGCGAGTACGATCTGGTCCATGAAGCCAACGTTAAGCGGTTGCTGGCAGACGCCAATCCCGATCTAGTGATTCATCTCGCGGCGGTTGTCGGTGGCATCGGACACAACCAGAAGAACCCCGGCCGGTTCTTTTACGACAACCTGATGATGGGAACGCAGCTCATCGAGCAGTCGCGACTACACGGCGTCAAGAAGTTCGTGGCTATTGGGACGGTTTGCGCGTATCCAAAGTTCACGCCCACGCCATTCAAGGAAGACGATTTGTGGAGTGGTTATCCGGAAGAGACAAACGCGCCCTACGGTTTGGCAAAGAAGATGATGCTGGTGCAGTCGCAGTCGTATCGCGAGCAGTATGGTTTCAACTCGATCTTTCTGTTGCCGGCGAATCTTTATGGTCCGGGCGACAATTTCGATCTCGAGACATCGCACGTGATTCCGGCGTTGATTCGAAAGTGCATTGAAGCGCGTCAAAATGGAACCCCGTTCATTGAAGCGTGGGGATCCGGACAAGTCTCGCGGGAGTTTCTTTACGTTGAAGATTGCGCTGAGGGAATCGTGAGAGCCAGCGCGTCATACAACGAGCCGGAACCGGTGAATCTCGGTTCGGGTAATGAAGTTGTCATCAAAGATCTGGTCGAGACGATTGCGCGGCTCACTGGTTTCAAGGGCGAGATTCGATGGCGTTCAGATCGGCCCGATGGCCAGCCGAGAAGACAGTTGGACACTAGCAGGGCATTCGAAAAGTTTGGCTTTCGCGCCCGCACCTCTCTTGAAGATGGACTCAAACGAACCATCGATTGGTTCGAAGAAACTCATTCACAAAGCGCGCGTGCGTCAGATGATGTCGGCAAAACTTCGTTCGACGCGACTGAAGCTAAAAGCGGCGTAAATTAGCATAAGCAGTGTGAGAGTTGTCGAAACAGCGATGGAGAGCCAGTTGAACGGCTGTCCGAACAACGCCGACTTGAAGCCTTCGATAATTCCAGTAAGCGGGTTCAAATGCAGGAGCCAGCGCCATCTTTCGGGAAGGATGCTTGCTGGATAGATGATGGGAGAGACAAACATCCAGAGTTGAATCAAGAAGGGCAGTGCGAACCGGATGTCTCGGTACTTAACATTTAATGCTGACAGCCACGTGCCCACTCCAACGGCAAAGATTGTAATCAGCAACACGAGCACCGGAACCATAATCAGGTTCCAGGTCGCAGGCACGTCGTAATAGACCATTAATGGGATCAGCAGCAGGAACCCAATCGCGAAATCCATCAAACCCGCAGCGACCGCCGCGCCTGGAACAATCATCCGCGGGAAATAAACTTTCGTGATTAGATTTGCGCTCCCGACCAGGCTATTTCCGCTGTTGGTTAGAGCGTTGGAGAAAAAGGTCCATGGAAGCAGTCCTGCGTAAGCGAATAACGGATACGGAATCCCGCCGGTTCGTTGCTCGAGTCCTGCCAGTCGCCCGAAGAACAGAGTGAAGATCACCATCGTGAACAACGGTTGAATAATGGCCCAGGCAACGCCGAGGAACGTCTGTTTGTAGCGGACCTTCACATCTCGCCAAGTCAAAAAATACAAAAGCTCTCGGTAGACCCAGAGTTCGCGCAGATCGAGCGCTCTCCAGGATCCGCGAGGTTGAATAACAGCAACCGGATCTTCCGGGATCATTGTTCTGCTCATTGATCAATCAGAAAAGTCAGGATATTCGCGATCTCGGGCAATTATTATGCGTTCGGTCGCCTCGGGCCAATCTATCTTGAAGGCGAGGTCGTTCCAGCGGACACCGGACGAATGCGCGGGAGCATAAGTATTGGTCACTTCATAAAAGACTTCAGAGTCGT
>DASZDV010000376.1:0-21969 GCA_035941575.1 Pyrinomonadaceae bacterium | reverse complement strand
AGCATCATTCGTAACCATTAGCATCATTCGTAACCACTAGCATCGATCCGTCACCAACAGCCTGGCGCTAACAACACATCATACCGGGCACTGAGTACTTACAATCACGCGATCAATTGGCGCTGCGTTAAGAGGCAGCGCCAATGCTTTGTTTGTGCTCTAACGAACCGGCCTTTATCATCTAGGTCGGTGTATTAACTGGACCTATGTAAGTCGACCTATTTAAGTAGACCTTATCATTCGCCCCAAACGTTGAGCTTTCGTATGACATCACCCCTGAAAATAAAATCCCCCGTTGCGATTATCCCGTTGGTTGTTCTGTTGGTCCTCTCAACTGCGTCGCTCGCCCAAACTACAAAGCGAAAGACCACCACCAACCGAAAACCCGCAGTCGCCGCGCCACAGCCGCAACCCGCTGCGCCGCAATCGCAACGCGCCGCACAGCCGCAACCAAACGCGCAACCCCAACCGAACGCACAGCCACCCGCGGCGCCGGCCCGTCCAACAACTCCGACGTCAATTGTCATGGTCAACGGCCAAACACTGACCACTGCTGATTTGGATTCTTCACTGCGCCAGGAAGTCGAGAGCCTCGAACAGAAGATTGCTGAAGCTCGTCGTAGCGTACTCGATGTGCAGATCAACACGATTCTGCTCCAGGTAGAAGCCAAGAAACGTCGCATCGACACGCACCGCCTCTACGAAATGGAGGTAAGCAATCGCGTACCAACCGCGACGCCCGCACAGATCAAAAAGTTCATCGACGACAATCGCACACAACTCGATACAACGGATCCCGCTACTCTCAATCAACAAGTCATCGCATACTTGCACGACGAAGCAGAGAGTAGGCTCGCTGACGATCTGGTAAAGCGATTGCGTCAAACCATTCCTGTGGTCATGGGAGTCGACATGAACTCTCCCAATCTCAACGACGACGCAGTCGTTGCGACCGTCGGCGGCCAACCGTTGAAAGCAGGTCTGTTAAAGGAACGACTTAAACCGATCATTTACCGATTGCGATTTGAAACTTACCTACTCACGAAAAAACAAGCGGACCAGATGGTCGATAACATGCTGCTGCTAGATGAAGCAAAACGCCGGCAGATTGGACCAGAAGAGATCATCAGAACTGAAATCAGCGACAAAGTTCGTACGCCAACCGAAGCTGAAGTCGCGAAGTTTTATTCAGACAATAAAGCGCGCATCAATGGCGATCTCAACAGCGTTCGTAACCAGGTAGCGATGTACCTGCAAACCGAAGACAGGGCACGGCTGGAGCGCGACCTCTCGGACCGCCTGCGCAAGAATGCACAGATTCGCTGGTTGATTTCGGAACCGCCACAACCCGTCCAGAACATTAGCGTGGACGACGATCCGGCGCGCGGGAGTGCAACTGCACCGATAACAATTGTTGAGTTCACTGACTTCCAGTGCCCGGCATGCGCGGCCATGCATCCGGTGCTCGAAGAAGTGCTGAAGTCTTACGGCGACAAGGTGCGCTTCGTCGTGCGCGACTTTCCCTTGAACCAGCATCAGAACGCTCGCAAAGCTGCGGAAGCGGCGAACGCCGCAAACGAGCAGGGCAAGTTCTTCGAGTACATCGCGCTGCTGTTCCAACGACAAAAAGCGCTCGACGTTCCTTCGTTGAAAAAGTATGCGACTGAGTTAGGACTTGACCGCGCTCGTTTTGACGCGGCCCTGGACCGTGGTGTCTTTGCTGCCGAGGTGAAACACGACATCGAAGACGGTGAGATGTACGGCGTCAGCAGCACACCTACTATCTTCATCAACGGTGTACAACTGAGAGTGTTGAGTGCGGACGGCCTCCGCGAAGCGATCGACCGCGCGACAAAATCGGCTGCCGCAAACCGACCTAAATAGCTGCGCCATACCCGCGTGAACCTTACGTAATACTTCTGTCGCGAACGCGACAAAAAGTCCATCTACAAACGTGGTGAGAGTAGTGGTTGTGGCCTGAAGATTCCTTGTGGGCCACGCGTTTGTGGAGTTTGGAGATGGTTGTATCGCTAAAACCCGAGCGGCTCAAACGTTACAAAGACGTCGCGATGCTGCTGATCAAATACGGCCGTTCCGACCTGATTAGTCCGGCCGGACTCGAGAATAGTGTTCTGCCGGACGAGATAGCCGCAGAATCAGGCGCCTCCGCTACCGCCGAAGACCTCGCCAAAGATCTCGAAAAACTTGGGCCAACTTTCATCAAGCTGGGCCAGCTCATGTCGACCCGCGCGGATCTTCTACCTGGTCCATATCTCGACGCGCTGACCCGGCTACAGGATCAGATCGAGCCCTTCCCGTACGAAGACGTCGAACGGATCGTTTCCGGTGAACTGGGCGTTAGGCTCTCTAAAGCATTTGCAGATTTCGATCCCGTGCCTCTCGCAGCCGCCTCGTTATCGCAGGTGCATCGCGCGTGGATGCGCGACGGGCGCGCAGTCGTCGCAAAGGTCCAGCGCCCGGACATTCGCGAACTCATCGTTGGCGACCTCGATGCCCTCGGCGAGATCTCGCATTTTCTCGACGAGCATACCGAGCTCGGAAAGCGCTACGAGTTTGAAAACATGCTCGTCAATCTCCGCAAAAGCCTGTTGCGCGAGCTGGATTTCACGATCGAAGCAAACAATCTCCGCAGCATTGGCGATAGCCTGTCCGAGTTTGACCAGTTAATCATTCCCGAACCCATCGACGACTACACTACGACGCGCGTCTTGACGATGGAGTACATCTCGGGCAAGAAGATCACGGCGCTCAATCCCTTGCGTCTGCTGGAAATCGACGGTGCTTCGCTAGCCCACGAACTGTTCAGCGCCTATCTGAAACAGTTTCTCGTCGACGGGCTATTTCACGCTGATCCACATCCGGGAAATGTTTTCCTGACGGACGACAATCGAGTCGCCTTGATCGATCTGGGTATGGTCGGCCGGGTCACGCGAACCTTTCAGGACAACCTCTTGCGGCTGCTACTGGCGATCAGCGAAGGGCGCGGAGATTCGGCGGCCGAAGCGGCCGTGAAGATGGGTGAAGCGAAAGAAGGGTTTGATCGCCGGACGTTCGATCGGCGTATCGCGGAATTAGTCAACGAAAACAGCGACGCAGTCCTCAGTAGCATGAACGCCGGCAAAGTTAGTTTGGAAATAACCAGAATTGCCGCTGACTGCTGGTTCCGCTTGCCGGCTGAGTTCACGATGATTGCGAAGGCGTTGCTGAACCTCGATCGTGTGGTCTACACGCTGGATCCAACGTTTGATCCGAACGCCGTAATTCGTGAACGTGCCAACGAAATCCTCGAACAAAACATAGTCAAAACCCTTGCGCCAAATAACCTGCTCAGCGGCGTAGTAGACTTAAAGGAATTCGCTGAAAAGTTTCCGCCGCGTTTGAATCGTATTCTGGATCAGATCGGGAACAACGAGCTGCGTTTCAAGGTCGATGCGATCGACGAGAAGGTGGTTCTGGAGGGATTACAAAAGGTCGCAAACCGAATCACTCTCGGCTTGGTCGTGGCGGCCTTAATTGTTGGCGCGGCGATGCTGATGCGGGTTGAAACGTCGTTTCGGATCTTCGGCTATCCCGGACTGGCGATGATTCTGTTTCTGCTGGCGGCAGCGGCGGGCATGGCGCTCGCTTTCAGCATTGTTATTTACGACGAAAAGCGGACTAAGAAACGAAGCAAGCAATAAATCCATCAGACGCTGCGTTCAGCCGCAGAGGCAATCAGCTCTTTCAATGAGGCTTTGTCCTCATCACTTACGAACGTAAACGCCATTCCAAAACCCACACCTGGCTCACAGGAAGCGACTGTGCCACGGATCGCCAGCCATCCTCCCGCCGGAAGAAGGATTTGCAGTTTCACTGGTTCATCGAGCTCGACCGGTCCGTACGTGTTCACGAAGCAACCGCCAAGACTCACATCGTCTACGCGGGCCTCATGCTGCCGTGACATACTTTCCCATTTGGCTTCGAGGAGTACTTTCTTTCGGTTGCTTGATCTTCGCTCGGGCATGTGACCCTTTCGCAAACTCCCGGCCATTCTAAGACGAAGACTAATTCCGCGGAAAGAGGCTGGTGTTGGGATTTGTCGGGTGAGACGGTGCGTATTTCAACAAAAGGCGATAGCCAAGCAGGAATAGAACAATGAAGCCGAATGTAAACGGTAAGCTTGTGTCAGACTTTACCAGCATCCAGAAGTGGATCACGCCTGCAATTGCCGCTACGTAAACGAGGCGATGGAGTCGTGCCCAGCGTTTCCCGCCAAGCCGTTTGACCATTCGATTGGTTGAAGTTATCGCGAGCGGCACCATCAATACGAAAGCAGTCATGCCCACGAGAATAAACGGTCTGCGCGCAACGTCCTGGGCCGCGCTGATGAGATTGAATCCGCGGTCAAACCAAACGTATGTCAGCAAGTGCAATGAGCCGTAAAAAAAAGCAAACAGACCGAGCATGCGCCGAAAATTTACCAACGATTTCACGCCAAAGATCTTTCTCAATGGTGAAACTGCCAGTGTCAGACAGAGGAAAACCAGCGTCAGCATTCCCGTTGTCTTAGTGGCAAACTCCAGAGGATTTGGCCCGACTTGCTTCCGATACAAGTCCCATAGCAACAACACGATCGGGATCAGTGAGTTGACGAAAACGACGAGCTTCGGAAACGTCATAGCGGTCGCCACCTCAAAAGTTGTTCACCAGATCCATTCCCTGATAGAGATGTGCGACCTGTTCCCCATAACCATTGAAGAGAAGCGTAGCGCGGCGGCCAAATTCGCCGATGCGGCGTTCCGTCGCCTGACTCCAACGCGGGTGCGGTACGTTTGGATTTACGTTGGAGTAGAAGCCGTACTCGTGAGGCGCCTCAATGTTCCAGGTGGTAGGCGGTTGATCAGGGACCAACGTGATCTTCACCACCGACTTAATGCTCTTGAATCCATACTTCCACGGCACAACCAACCGAATTGGCGCGCCGTCCTGCGGCGGCAACTTCTCGTCGTAGAGTCCTGTCGCCATGATCGTCAGTGGGTGCATTGCTTCGTCCAGCCTAAGACCCTCGACGTACGGCCACTCGAGAATGCCAGTTCGTTGGTTCGGCATGCGACTCGGATCGAGAAGTGTTTGAAACGCGACATATCGCGCCTGCGACGTTGGTTCGACCTGCTCGAGCAGTTTGCTCAGCGGGAAGCCAATCCAGGGAATGACCATGGACCAACCCTCAACACAACGTAAACGGTAGACACGTTGCTCCTGCGGAAACTTAAGTAATTCATCAAGGTCGAACACGCGCGGTTTGTTTACCAGTCCACCGACTGAGACTTCCCAGGGTTTCGTTACAAATCCTTCGGCAGCACTCGCCACTCCATCTTTGGAAGTGTCGAACTCGTAAAAATTGTTGTAATTGGTTATTGCCTCAAGCGGCGTCAACTTGTCTTCGACGCGATAACCGTTGTTGAGCGCCTCGGCTTTGGAACTTTCAGCTGCTGCATCGAGCTTTTCACCCTCGACGCGTTCGACCGGACGAGGGTTGAGACGTCGATAAAGAAGTGTGCTGGCCGTGGCTGTGCCGGCCAGGACCGCGGCGCGCATGAAGAGACGGCGGTTCAAATATGTTTCTTTATCGGTTATCTTGTCCCGCATTCTGGAGCCTTGCCTCTTAGAATATGCAAAATACCCCCGAACCTGAAAAGGAACCCGCTGACAAAATAGGATTCCGAAGCCGCTTGTTGCGTTGGGCGATCGTGTTGTTTGTCGCTGTCGGCATCCTGCTGATTCCGGTTCCGAGTGGAGTTACACCACAATCCTGGCGCCTGCTTGCGATCTTCGCCGCCACGATTACGGGCTCGATCGTCCGGCCGATTCCCGGCGCTGCTGTCGTTTTATTGGGTGTAACTGCTTTACCCATTTTCAATGTTCTGAAGATTAACGAAGTATTGACCGGCTACGCCGATCCGGTCGTATGGCTCGTACTCGCAGCGTTCTTCATCTCGCGCGGCATGATCAAGACAGGTTTGGGGCGTCGCATCGCGTTTCTCTTCATAAAAGCCATCGGGAGACATTCACTCGGACTAAGTTACGCGCTCGCCTCAACTGAAACTCTACTCGCAACGGTAATTCCTTCCACCGGGGCCCGTTCCGGCGGAATAATCTTTCCCATTGCGAAGAGTCTCGCGGAAGCATACGAATCGAGACCCGGCCCGACTGCCCGTCGACTCGGCGCGTTTCTCATGACAAGCGTCTACCAATGTAAGGTCGTGGTATGCGCGATGTTCCTTACAGGCCAGGCTTCGAACCCGATTATCGCCCGCTTCGCTCAGGAAGTTACCGGAATCGAGATCACATACGCGCGTTGGGCCATCGGCGCAATTGTTCCCGGAGTCTTGAGTCTGCTGGTGGTTCCGTGGCTGCTGTATAAAGTGTTTCCACCTGAGATCAAACACACGCCGGCGGCGAGCGAGTTCGCCTCGGATGAGCTCAAGGCGATGGGACCGATGAAATGGTCAGAATGGTTGATGTTGATCGTGTTTGGCGTCGTCGCCGGCTTGTGGATGACGAACCGGTTTCACGGAATCGATTATGCTGCGGTTGCTTTGCTGGGAATCAGCGTGTTGCTAATCACAGGCGTGCTGGACTGGGAGGACCTAATCACAGAGAAGGCCGCTTGGGCGGTGTTTATCTGGTATGGCGGTCTGCTGCGAATGGCAGAGGCGCTTGGCCAAACAGGACTGACAAAGAGATTTGCTGAAGCTGCAGCAGGACTTACAACGGGCTGGAAATGGTGGCTGGCGCTGGCGTCACTTCTCTTGATCTACTTTTATGCGCATTACGTTTTTGCCAGCATCACAGCGCACGTGACGGCAATGTTCGTTCCATTTTTGATTGTTATTCTCGCGGCGGGCGCACCAGCATACCTGGCAGTGCTTTCGCTCGCTTACTTCTCAAATCTCGCCGCGTCACTGACTCACTACGGAACGACCCCAGCCCCGATCTACTTCGGCGCCGGATACACGACGCAACGTACCTGGTGGTGGCTTGGACTAATCGCCTCGATAACCACCATCGTTATTTGGAGCGTTATCGGTGTGGCGTGGTGGAAAGTGCTTCAACTCTGGTAATCACAAATGGCTGGATACTCAGGAACACCTTTAACGAAGAAGCTTGGCATCAAGGAACAAACACGCCTCGCATTAGTCAATGCGCCTAACGGTTTTGAGAATTACTTAGGTCAACTTTCTCCCGGCGCAGAGATCGTCAAACGAATGGCAAAACCGTTGGACATCATTCTTCTGTTCGTGACTTCAGAGCGTGCTCTTGCCAGAGACTTTGCGAAACTCTCGGAGAAGCTTGTCACAAACGGAATGATCTGGATTGCGTGGCCGAAGAAGAGTTCGGGTGTTGTAACTGATCTTTCTTTCGAACGCGTGCAGCGCATCGGCCTGGACGCCGGGCTGGTCGATGTAAAGATCTGCGCGATTGATGACACGTGGTCAGGACTGAAGTTTGTGTTTCGTTTGAAAGATCGCAAGACGCGATCATGATTTCCACAGGATCTGAGGAAATCTTTGTGGAAATAACCGGGGTTAGTTTTACAAAGCTGTTACAAACGCACACTTACAACGCTTTGCACACGTGAGCGGCATGACAAAAAACCTTTATGTGTGAACGTCTTAGTTCTGTGAGCACTTGCGACGGCCCGTTTCAGCAGTTGGTCCAACATCAAGATAAAAAACACACCTGCTCGTCCACGAAACTTCGTAGGTGTCTACTAATTGTAGGACCATCTAAAACGAATACGCACCACTTGCGCCAAACATACGGCGAACGCTTTTTCCAATTTCACTTGGATGCTAGTTTTCTTAAGAAATCGAGTATCCCGATCGTGTGTTCGCGACAGGATAAACACAGAACTCGATTGCTGAAATTCTTTAAGTCTCGGACGCAAACAACTCTCAAACGGCAGGATAGATGATCGTATGACTAGTGGATCAGTAAACGATTTTTCAGTCCTAACTTCGAGTCGAAACAAATCTGAAAAAGGAGTTGCAAAAAAAGTTTCGATCACTATAATGCGATTCCCTCGCTGAACATTGATTGCCAGTTACAAGTAGGGTCAGCGACCTGTTTTTTGATTCGTTGAAGGCGACTAAGCTCTCATCTTTTTTCTCGCAATTGCCCGGAACCTTCCAACGAACATCAGTCAGGTGAATAGTGGGGCGCGACTAGTGCGGCGTCGCGCAAGGCAATCTGGGCGATCGCCCTGATGGGCATCTTCGCCAAACAATAACTCAAACTAAGCTTTCGTTGCCGGAGGGTTGCGAACCGGGTTAGGTGACGTGTTGTCCGCTTGTGGGACTGCGTGTGGTCTTTTAATGCCCAGTGGAGTGCGGGAAATGAAAGAGGAAAAATTGTTGTCCCTCGATGTTAAACATTGTCCGATTTGTTCACAGGATTTGCCGATTGCCGAATTTGGAATTTGCCGAGCACGTAAAGACGGACGCAACCTTTATTGCAAGAGCTGCATTCGTCAGAAAGTAACGCAAAGCCGGCGCGCTTTGAAGGAATACAAGTCGGCGCGCAAGCGTTACATCTCGCAGCAGATTGAAATGACGGATTTGATCGCGAACGATTCAGCCGGCGCGCATTATCCGTCGAAGTCGGTAAGTAAATTGTCTCCCGTTGAGCGCGTGCGCGACGCGATCCGCAAGGGTTCTCGAACGCAGCGCGAGATCGCCCAGGAAACAAAGCTTGGCAAAGACGAGATCGGCGATGCCTTAGCCAACCTCCTGCTCTGGACTCACGAGATCAGAACACAGGTGGTTGGAAACACTCGGCTGTATTTTCTGAATGAGGCAGGAGAGGCCGCGGCTCTTGAAGACAGTCCGCGCCTGCCGGCTCGCAAGAAAGACGTGCCAAGTTCCTTCAGCTGTTTACAGGGACTGATGCCCGGCAAGAATCCGGATGGTGAACCCGCAAAGATTGGAGGCTGGGTGGCAGCCTAGCCTCCGCGTCAGCGCTCCCGCCAACGGATTACTCAGCGAAAGCCTCCAGAACCTCACTGGCGTGATCTTCTGGTTTCACCTTTTCGAAGACTTTTTTGATCTTGCCCTTCTCATCGATCAGGAAAGTGGTTCGCAGAACACCCATGTACTTTCTTCCCATAAACTTCTTCTCTCCCCAAACACCGTAAGACTCAGCAATCGAGCGATCGGTGTCGGCAAGCAGCGTGAAGGGAAGTTTGTACTTGGTCTCGAACTTTTTGTGAGAGGCTTCGCTGTCCGGCGACACGCCAAAAACCGCGATGCCGCGCTTCTTAAACCTGGCGAAGGCATCGCGAAATGAGCAGGCTTCCTTTGTGCAACCGGGCGTATCATCTTTGGGATAGAAGTACAGCACAACCTTTTGACCGCGAAGATCCTTCAAGCTAACCGTGTCGCCGTTGGCATCGGTGGTTTTGAAGGCAGGCGCAGTAGTTCCTTCTTTGAGCATTAGTCGTCCTTCGTTTTTCTAATAAGAGTTCGGCTGTGGGCCGATTGTAAATTGAAAGCGCGCGTCATGAAAGTCACAACAAAGAACAAACACGGCTATTGGATGGTCAAACAGGAACCGGAAACTTATTCGTGGGACGATTTCGTCAAAGACGGCACCACCGATTGGTCCGGCGTGCGCAACTATCAGGCGCGAAATAACCTGCGCGGCATGAAGGTCGGCGATCGAGTTCTCTTCTACCACTCCGGCAAAGGCAAAGAGGTGGTCGGCCTCGCTGAAGTGACAAAAAGCGCGTATCCTGATCCGACCGCTGACGATCCACAGTGGGTCGCGGTCGATCTTCAACCGGTGAAGCCCCTGGCCACTCCGGTCCAATTGGCCGCTATTCGCTACGACAAACGGCTAAGCCAGTTGCCGCTGATTCGGCAGTCGCAGCTGTCGGTGATGCCGCTTACGAAAGACGAATTTGACGTGATCGTGGCGATGGGCAGCGGCAAAACGCGGAAGCGCTAACGAATTTTGGGGAGGAAAGATGTTCAAGCAGATTGATTACACGATGATCGTGGTTTCCGACATGCAGCGCTCAGTCGAGTTTTATCGAGACAAGCTCGGGATTCCGCTGAAGTTTCAGTCACCTGACTGGACGGAGTTTGCAACCGGCGCGACAACCCTGGCGCTGCACGGCGGAGGTGTTCCTGGTCCAGCTCCGGAAGGCGATCCTTCAAAGCGAGCCGGCGCCTGCTCAATCGGATTCAACACTGACGACGTCGATAAGACTTACGAAGAACTGAAGGCAAAGGGCATTCGTTTCGTCATGCCGCCGACTCAGCGCGAAGGTGAGGGCATTAAACTGGCTGTCGCAATCGATCCGGACGGATTGCCCGTGTCGTTCGCACAACTGATGGCGCAGGGCGCCGGAAGTTAATCGAACAGCGTCTGATCCGCGGTCTCGCGAATGGCTGATTCAGTAAGCCTGGGATAAATCGCAAAAAGCGGTTCCGGAGCCGGCACGCGCTTTTCTTTTAGCGCCGCTTCGATCTCGACTGCATTCACAACCGCCTGGCCGCGAAAATGATTGTTGGTGATCACGTAGGTTTCGCGCGTCTGTTCCGCGACCTCCTTGATTCGTTTCAACCAGGGATCGAGTTCGTCGAATGAGTATAAGTAGTTATAACGTTCGTCGCGCGGCGCTTTGTCGCGAAACCAGTTTTGATAGTTTCTGCCGTGCATGCGAATGTAACCGACGGGCGAAGTCGTAAGTGCAGCCGGTCGAATGGATTTGGAAAACACCGGTTGATCGATGTTGCAGATTCCCACGCCTCGCTCCTGCAGCCATTCATACATAGCCGGCGTGTTCCACGATACGTGTCGAACTTCCAGAACTAACGGGTACTCGCGAAACTTCTCCAACAGCTCCGCTAAGTAAATCCGGTCTTCAACAGTGTTCTTGAACGACCAGGGAAACTGAAGCAGTAACGCTCCAAGTTTTTCAGCTTTCAAAAGCGGCGCCATCCCGGAATGAAATTCTTTTTCATCCGCCGCCGTCGCTTTACCGCGTTCGTGCGTGAAGAGCCGGTGGAGTTTGGCGGTGAAAGTGAACCCCTTATTCCGGGCCGCGCGTTCCACCCACGCGTTGGTGGTTGATGCTGTCGGTGGTCGATAAAAACTGCTGTTGATCTCGATAGTGTCGAAGTAACGTGCGAGGTATTCGAGCGGATCGAAGTTCTTGCCCGGCTTCTGCGGGTAGACAGTTCCGTCCCAATCCTTGTACGACCAGCCTGCCGGACCGATGCGAATCATTAACCAACTCCCTTCAGCCAACTTCAGCAACTATGGTAAAACACAGAAACCCCCAGACACCGATGAAAGGAGGTGCCCGTCGATGCGTCTGACTGAGATGGTCTCGTGCTCCGGTTGAGCGGCGAAGCTTAACCCTAGCTTACTCGCTCAGGTTTTGAGCGAGCTGCCCAAACAACCAGTCGATCCTAATCTGATTGTCGGTTTCGATACAGCCGACGACGCGGGAGTATACCGTCTCCGCGACGACCTTGCGTTGGTGCAGACGCTCGATTTCTTTACGCCAATTGTGGATGATCCGTTCGACTATGGCCGCATTAGCGCTCTGAACTCGCTTAACGATGTTTGGGCAATGGCGGGCACGCCGCTCACGGCGATGGCGATAACCTGCTTTCCGAAAACCGGCGTTGACCCGGGCATTCTGAGCCAGATCATGCGTGGCGGACTCGAAACGCTCAACAGGTACAACGTGACGTTAATCGGCGGTCACAGTGTTGACAATGCCCAGATCATGTTTGGCTACTCCGTTACCGGCGTGATCGATCCCAATAAAATTGCTACTAATTGCGGCGCGCGTCCCGGCGATGCGCTTATTCTGACCAAACCAATCGGCACTGGAGTTATCTCAACGGGAATCAAAAAAGGGCGCGCGAGTGATGCGATTGTTGCGGCGTCGGTTGAAACAATGCTGAAGGCCGGGAAATATGCGGCGGAAGCCATGCGTGACTACGGCGTAAAAGCGGCCACAGACGTGACCGGCTTCGCGTTGCTGGGACACGCGTGGGAATTGGCGTGTGCGAGCAAAGTCACGATTCAGGTTGAAGCTCGCGCAATACCGCTTCTCGAAGGCGCGATGGATCTCGCGGCGGCGGGAATGTTGACCAGCGGTGACAAGACAAACCGCGAGTATGTTGGGAACGACGTCGAACTCTCGACCGCCCTTGACGCGAACTTGGTTAACTTGTTGTTTGATCCCCAAACTGCCGGCGGAATGCTCATCGCTATAGAAGAAAACAAAGCAGATTCCCTGCTGAGCACGCTGCGGGAGAATTACCCCCGAGCAGAAATAATCGGTCGAGTTTCCCCGCGTGGCTCACACTCCCTCATTGTGAGCTAGTATTATTTACCGCAACAATCATGGAAATAAGGAATTTGTACCAGCAGGTTCGTGCGCGCACGATGGAAATTGTTGCGCCACTCGAGATTGAAGACTACGTCATCCAGACCGCGGAATTCATGAGCCCGCCGCGGTGGCATATCGGTCACACGTCATGGTTCTTTGAAACGGTACTACAGGCCCACAAACCCGGTTACAAAGTTTATTCCGAAGACTTTCTCTTCTACTTCAACTCTTACTACGAGGGTTTCGGTGCTCGAATTGAACGACCGAAGCGCGGCACGAAGTCGCGGCCAACCGTCAAAGAGACTGTTGCGTATCGTAAGCACGTCGATGAGCAGATGTTGGAGTTTCTACCCTCAGCCGACGAATCGGTCTCAACACTTGTAAGGCTGGGTCTAGAACACGAAATGCAGCACCAGGAGTTGCTCGTGTACGACATCAAACATCTGCTCTGCGATCAGTTTGAACCACGGGTAACCACAAGACCTGAGCCACGCGTTAAGGTGGAGGGTATGGCGGATGTCGAAGGTGGACTGTTTTGGTTGGGTTGTGAGGGAGAGGGATTCTCGTTCGATAACGAGAAACCTGTCCATCAGGTCTTCCTACGCGATTTTCAAATCGATCGCGCGCCTGTTACCAACGGTGAGTTTCTCGAGTTCATGCGCGACGGCGGCTATCAGAACTTTCGCTGGTGGTTCTCCGAAGGTTGGGAGACTGTCAAACGCGAGCAATGGCAAGCGCCGTTTTACTGGGAACTTCATGATGGCGAGTGGATGATTCGCGATTTTTCCGGTCTGCACTCCGTTAATGACAGAGCTGACGATCCCGTTTCGCATGTCAGTTATTACGAAGCTTCCGCCTTCGCGAAGTGGATTGGAAAACGATTGCCAACCGAAGCTGAATGGGAGAAGGCGGCGTGTTATGATGCGGAGCGCAAAGTTAAGCATCGATTTCCCTGGGGCGACACCGATCCCGGCAGCGGCAACGCAAATCTCTTCGAAAACGGTTTCTGGTCAGTGACGCCTGTGGGCACGTTTCCCGATGGTGGCAATCGTTACGGTTGTCAGCAGATGATCGGTGACGTCTGGGAGTGGACGACCTCGGATTACGTGCCTTACCCAGGGTTCAAGTCAGAGTTTGACGAATACAACGACAAGTGGTTTGTTAATCAGAAAGTTTTGCGCGGCGGGTCTTTTGCGACGCCTCAGTTACACATCCGGACCACGTACAGAAACTTCTTTCACGCCCACGAACGCTGGATGATCTCCGGCTTTCGCTGTGCGCGTGATGTCTAAGGAGCCCATCTATGTCCCGAAAATCTCTTTTCCGCACCATGCTCGTCGTGTGGACGTTGACAGCTCTATCCGTGTCAATCTGTGCGCAAACGGACTCTCGCAACACGCCTTCCGCCGACACGAGTAGCGCAGCAGCCAAAACATCTCCGGCGAAATCCACGCCCGTCAACCCGAAATACACGACGCCAAAGTCTCCACTCGACACGGCCTACGGCGCGAAGATCGCCGAGTACACGACCGAAAAGTATTTCATGACGGAACTCGTGGACCACTTACCGCTGTCTGACAAGGTGCCGTCGCCCGAAAAGATCCTTGGCTACGCCGTCGGTACGCCAAACAAGCTGACCTACACGAAGGATCTGTACCGTTACTACCGCGCACTGGCCGCAGCGTCGTCGCGCGTTCGCGTGCTGACTGCATCGGAGAAGAGTGAAGAAGGACGCGAGCAGATGCTGGTGCTCGTGAGTGATGAGGCTAACCTCGCCAAGCTTGATCGTTACAAAGAGATTACCACCAAGCTTGCCGACCCGCGAAAGCTCACTGAAGCGGAGGCCCACGCACTGATTTCCGAAGGCAAACCGTTCTACTGGGCTTCGGGTTCAATCCACTCGCCGGAGACCGGTTCGCCCGAAATGTTGATGGAGATGGCTTATCGCCTCGCAGTGGAGGATTCGCCGTTTATCGAAGACATTCGCAAAAACATGATCGTGATGATCACGCCCGCGCTGGAGGTTGATGGCCGCGATCGCATGGTCGATCTCTACAACTACCGGAAAGCGAATCCGGGCAAACCGGCGCCGCCGCTACTTTACTGGGGCAAATACGTTGCTCACGACAACAACCGCGACGGCCTCGGCCTGGCACTGGCGTTGACGCGCAATCAGATGCGCACGTTTCTCGAGTACCACCCCACGGTATTACATGACCTGCATGAATCAGTGCCGTATCTCTATACGATGACCGGAACTGGTCCATACAACGCCTGGCTGGATCCACTCGCAATCGATGAGTTTCAGTTGCTCGCGTATCACGAAATCGAAGAGATGACGAAACGCGGCGTGCCCGGCGTTTGGACGCACGGTTTTTACGACGGCTGGGCGCCGAATTACATGCTCTACATCGCCACCGGACACAACTCCATCGGGCGCTTTTACGAAACGTTCGGCAACGGTGGCGCCGACACTCGCGAGCGGACGCTCGGGGCAAACCAGACGTCACGCGTTTGGTACCGGCCCAATCCGCCGTTCCCGCGCGTCAATTGGTCGATGCGCAACAACGTGAACATGCAACAGTCGGCGATCTTATTTGCCATGAACTTCGTGGCTACGGATAAGGAACGTTTTCTAAATAACTTTTATCTGAAGAGCCGTCGCTCGATTGCGAAGGCGACGAACGAAGGTCCGGCGGCCTACATCATCCCGGGCGACACGCCACGGCCGGTGGAAGCAGCCGACATGGTCAACCTGATGCGGCTTCAGGGCATTGAAGTCCACCGTGCAACGAAGGACTTCAGTATCAAGGATCAGAAGTATCCTGCCGGTTCATACATCGTCCGGATGGATCAGCCGTACTCGCGCATGGCGGACATGCTGCTCGACACGCAGTATTACAATGTGACGGATCCGTCGCCATACGACGACACGGGCTGGACCATGGGCGCGATGCGCAACGTAAAGACCGTGCGCGTTGTCGATAAGAGCGTGCTTGACGTTGATGCAAAGCTGCTGACGGAAGATGCGAAGGTGACGGGCCAACTCAGCGGACCTGCTTCAGCCGCGGCCTACATAATCAATCACAACACCGACAACACGCTGGCGACGCTCCGTTTCAAACTGAAAGACGTGAAGATGAGCGCGGCTGAAGATAGCTTCAAAGTCAGCGATCAGCAGTTCAACACCGGTTCGTTCATTATCAAACGAGACGGAAACCCGTCGGACTTGCGCCAGCGACTACAGACCGCCGTCACCGACTTAGGTTTGAAAGCCGTCGGCGTTGAAAAACTGCCCGAAGTGAAGACTCATGAACTCGCACTTCCGCGCATCGCGATTGTTCACACCTGGACGAACACACAAAACGAAGGTTGGTTTCGCATCGAGTTCGACAAGTTGCAGATTCCTTACACGTACATCTCCGATCACGTGATTCGTAACACGCCAAACCTGCGTGAGAAGTTCGACGTGCTGATCTTCCCGCCGGTTGGTGGTTCTGCTCAAACAATCGTGAACGGCATGCCGAAACGCGGCGATCCGATTCCGTGGAAGGCTTCCACGGTGACGCCAAACTTCGCGATGTCGCCGGATCAGACAGACGACATGCGCGGCGGCATGGGCGTCAACGGAGTCGCGAATCTTCAAAAGTTCATTGAAGACGGTGGACTGTTCATTACGATTGGAGGCGTCTCGAGTCTTCCGATCGACTACGGCATCACGAACGGCGTTTCGATTCAACAGGCGGAGAGACTTCAGGCGCGCGGCTCGATCTATAACTCGACTTTCTCCGACCGGAAGAGTCCGATTGCTTATGGTTACGACGCGGGTCTGCCGATCTACTTCAGTCAGGCGCCGCTGTTTCAGGTTGCTGCCGGAGGTGGCGGCGGATTTGGCGGTGGCGGTGGTGGTGGTCAGGGCGGTGGTGGCGGCACTCAATCGCGCGCGTCAGGACGTGGCGGTGTTAACGACCCGGACGTGATTCAGGCGATGCCGCAGCCGCGTCCGGCTGATCCGAACAGCCGGCCCGATCCGGATCAGGATCTGCGCGAAAGTCCGTTCTTTGTTCCGCCGCAATTGAGACCGCGCGTGGTGCTGCGTTTTGCGTCTGACGAAAAGAACCTGCTCATCAGTGGCATGCTGGCTGGCGCCAACGAACTGGCGAACCGTCCGGCAGTGGTTGATGTTCCGGTCGGTCGTGGACACGTTGTGATGTTTGCCACGAATCCGATGTGGCGGCATCAGACACAAGGTGAGTTTTTCCTGCTGTTCAATGCGGCTTTGAATTACGACAATTTAAGCGTCGGAAGATCCGAGCCGCGTGGCGGCCCGAGCCGCGGCAGTTCGACGGCAGACGATGATCAATAGGTCCGATCCGACCTAAAGGACCTATGAGCCTTTCCGAGACCGAGACCCGCGTGCTTGGGGCGTTAGTGGAGAAGCAAATCACTACGCCGGAATACTATCCACTAACGCTCAACGCGCTGACACTCGCCTGTAATCAGAAAAACAATCGGCATCCAGTCACTGCGTACACAGAAGACGAAGTTTCGCAGGCCGTAGAGATGCTGCGCGAGAAGAATCTCGTGTACGTCTTCTATGGCAGCACCAGCCGCGTTCCGAAATACAAACATGTCATGCCGGAGGTGTTGCACCTCACCGCGGCCGAAACGGGTTTGATGTGCGCGCTGATGTTGCGTGGGCCGCAGACTCCGGGCGAGTTGCGCGGAAACGCGTCGCGTCTCTATGAGTTTGCTGGTCTGGACGACGTCGAACAGACGCTCTCTGGCTTGATCTCACACGAACCGGAACCGCTGGTTACGCGATTGCCGCGGCAACTGGGCCAGAAGGAAGTGCGGTTTGCGCATCTGCTTTCGGGAGAAGTGAAGGTTGAGGTTGAGGCGCCGCTGACAGTCGAGCGTGCCGCTCCACGACAAACGTTGGAACATAGAATTGATGCGCTTGCGGCAGAGGTAGAGCGATTGAAAGCGCAGTTTGAAGAGTTCAAGAAACAATTTGAGTAAGAATTTTTGTGGTTCGGTTCACGTCTGGGCTGTTGTTTCAGCTATGCAACCGCGCCTCGCCTAAGTATAATGTCCTTCCCTTATGAGTCTGGAACTGTTCCACCCAGCAGTAGCGCGCTGGTTTGCGCGGAGTTTTCCCGCTCCGACGGAACCGCAGCGTCGGGCGTGGCCCGAAATCAAGCGAAAGCGCCACACGCTAATCGCGGCGCCAACCGGTTCCGGTAAGACTCTCGCCGCGTTTCTTTCCGCCATCGACGATCTCGTTCGGCTCGGACTCGAAGGAAAGCTCGACGACACCACACACGTAATCTACGTCTCGCCGCTAAAAGCACTCAGCAACGACGTTCAGCGCAACCTGCAAACGCCGCTCGAGGGTATTCAAAAAGAACTCCAGGCCATGGGTCTGCCTGAAGTCAACATCCGAACGCTGGTCCGAACCGGCGACACGCCCGCATCCGAACGAACGGCGATGACGAAGCGCCCACCGCACATCGTCGTAACCACACCGGAGTCGTTTTATATCCTCCTGACGAGCGATGGTGGCCGCAGGATGTTGGAAACCGCACGCACGCTGATTGTGGACGAAATCCACGCGGTCGTGGGCGATAAGCGCGGTTCGCACCTGGCGCTTTCCATTGAGCGTCTTGAACAACTCGTAAGACAACATCAGCCGCAGGAAGGTTCTGAGGCGCAAACAAAGTCTCTGACCCGGATTGGCTTGTCAGCGACGCAGCGCCCGATCGAAGAAGTCGCGCGCTTCCTCGTAGGCACGGCAAACATCCGCGAAGATCAAACTCCGGGCTGCGCCATCGTCGACAGCGGACACACCCGCCAACTCGACATCGCCATCGAACTAACCGATTCGCCGTTGCAGGCGGTCATGTCGGGAGAGGTTTGGGAAGAAGTCTACGATCGTTTGGCGCAGCTCATTCGCCAGCACCACACAACGCTTGTTTTTGTGAACACGCGCCGCCTGGCCGAACGCGTCGCACGTCACCTGGGCGAACGTCTCGGCGACGAAAACATCGCTGCGCATCACGGCAGTCTCGCACGCGAACAGCGGCTCACAGCCGAACAGCGACTCAAAGCGGGCGAGTTGAGTGCGCTCGTTGCCACCGCCTCTTTGGAACTCGGAATCGACATTGGCGACGTCAATCTCGTCTGCCAGCTCGGTTCGACTCGCTCGATCGCAAGTTTTCTCCAACGTGTCGGCCGCTCGAACCACACTGTCGCGGGCTTTCCCAAAGGCCGCATCTTTCCGCTGTCACGCGATGAACTCGTCGAATGTGCTGCGATTGTGGATTCAGTGCGGCGTGGGGAATTAGATCGTCTGGAGATCCCCGAAAGGCCGCTGGACATCCTGGCGCAACAGATTGTCGCAGCCGTAGCCGCAGAGGAATGGACCGAACACGATCTGTTCGCGATGATTCGTCGCGCTTATCCCTATCGCAATCTCGAACGCGAACAGTTTGACGCGATCGTGCGGATGCTGGCCGACGGATTCACCACAAAGCGTGGCCGGCGTTCGACCTATTTGCATCACGACGCCGTTAACCAACGCTTACGCGGGCGCAGAGGCGCGCGGCTGGCCGCAATCACATCCGGTGGCGCGATTCCTGACACTGCGGATTACGCGGTTGTACTCGAGCCGACAGATCTCGTTATCGGTTCGGTCAATGAAGACTTCGCAATCGAGAGTCTTCAGGGCGACATCTTTCAACTCGGCAATACTTCCTGGCGAGTTTTGCGGGTCGAACAGGGCAAAGTGCGAGTTGAAGACGCGCACGGGCAACCGCCGTCGATTCCGTTTTGGTTAGGCGAGGCGCCGGCGAGGTCGCATGAGTTGTCGGTTTCGGTTTCGCGGTTGCGAGAAGAGGTTGCAGCCAGATTTGACGCGGATGACCCGGACACGGATTCGGCCATCACGTGGCTAACGGATGAAGTGGGATTGTCGCGCGCAGCGGCGGAACAGATCGTTGAGTACCTCGCGGGCGCGAAGATTGTTCTGGGCGTGATGCCGTCACAGGAGAATCTTGTGCTCGAACGATTCTTCGATGACAGCGGCAGCATGCAGTTGGTTCTGCATTCCCCGTTTGGCAGCCGGTTGAATCGCGCATGGGGACTCGCGCTACGGAAACGCTTCTGCCGCAAGTTCAATTTCGAGCTGCAAGCAGCGGCCACGGAAGACGCGATCGTCCTGTCCCTGGGACCAACGCACAGTTTTCCGCTCGATGAGGTTTTCCACTACCTCAACTCGAAGACTGTGCGCCACTTGCTCTGCCAGGCTCTGCTCGATGCTCCGATGTGGAACATTCGCTGGCGCTGGAACGCGACTCGTTCATTGGCTGTGCTGCGACGCCGCGGCGGAAAGAAGATCCCCGCACAGCTGCAACGTATGGATGCGGAAGATCTGCTGACCGCAGTCTTTCCCGATCAAGTCGCTTGTGCCGAAAACCTCACTGCGGGTCAAAGAGAGATTCCGTCGCATCCGTTGGTCGAGCAAACGGTGAAGGATTGTCTCGAAGAGGCAATGGACATCGACGGGCTCGAGCGGCTGCTGACTTCAATCGAGCGCAATGAGAAGAACCTGTTCGCGCGCGACGTGATTGAGGCGTCGCCACTGTCGCAGGAGATTCTCAACGCTCGACCATATGCATACCTCGACGATGCGCCACTCGAAGAACGTCGCACACGCGCAGTGTTTCAGCGTCGCTGGCTCGATCCCGAAACCGCAGCCGACATGGGCAAACTGGATCAAGCCGCGATCGATCGTGTGCGCGAGGAAGTTTGGCCCGACCCGCGGAATGCAGACGAGTTGCACGACGCGCTGGTTGAGCTCGGTTTTATAACGGCGCAAGAAGGTTCGACGTGGCAAGAATTCTTTGCCGAGTTGAAAGGGGATAAGCGAGCCGCGGTGCTGACGGGCCAAAAAGATCTTTGGGTCGCCGCTGAGCGACTACCACAAATCAAAACAATATTTCCGTCTGCTACGCTTGAACCACCAATCGCCGCCCCTGAAAGCGTCGCCAGAACATCCTGGACTTTTGAGGATGCCCTTGCCGAAATCATTCGCGGCCGACTGGAAGGTCTTGGACCAGTCACCGTTGAACAGCTAATCTCGAGTTCAGGCCTGAACAAACTCGAGATCGAAACCGCACTCTTGAAACTCGAAGCGGAAGGATTCGTTATCCGCGGCCGCTTCACACCCGGCTCCACTGAAACGGAATGGAGCGCAAGGCGCCTGCTTGCCCGCATCCACAGTTACACGCTCAATCGCCTGCGCCAGGAGATCGAACCTGTTTCCAGTGCCGACTTCATTCGTTTTCTTTTGGCGTGGCAAAAGGTTGCGCCTGACCACCAGATGGAGGGACCGGAAAGTGTTCGCGCGATTATCGAGCAGTTGGAAGGATTCGAAGCTCCCGCCGCCGCGTGGGAAGGTGAACTACTGCCTTCGCGCCTCGTCGAATACGATCCTGCGTGGCTCGATGCGTTGTGCTTGTCGGGTGAAGTAGTGTGGGCCAGATTGACTCCGCCAGTGCGAACGACAAGCGAGAGCGGCGCTGATAAGCCACGTGGAGCAGGACCGGTTCGTAACACACCAATCGCACTCGTCCGCCGCAAAAACTTTGCCTTGTGGAGTTCAGTCTTTCCGGCGTTGAATCTGAACGGCGACGCCGAATTCTCAACCACAACTCAGGTTGTTTACGACTACCTGAAAAACCGCGGTGCCTCCTTCTTCACCGACATCGTCGAGAACACAAAACTTCTGCGGAGTCAGGTTGAAGAATCCCTCGCAGAGTTAGTCGCGAACGGCGTGGTCATTTCCGACAGTTTCACAGGTCTCCGCGCTTTGCTCACGCCGGGCAGTCGCAAAACGCAGGCAGCCGCACGACGAAAGCACCGCCAACCTGTTTACGACATGGCCAGCGCGGGCCGTTGGTCCATCATTCATCGAGAAAACGGCAACGCAACGCGAACGAATCAGAACCCGATCGATCAAGAGAAAGCTGAAGAGGTCGCGTGGACTCTCCTGAAGCGTTACGGCGTCGTTTTCAAACGCTTGCTCGAACGCGAGGGAATAACACTGCCGTGGCGTGTTCTACTGCGCATCTATCACCGGCTCGAAGCACGCGGCGAAATTCGTGGCGGTCGCTTCGTAGCCGGTATTTCGGGAGAACAATTTGCCCTCGCCGATGCAGTTGGAATGCTTCGCGCAATTCGCCGCGAAGGCGCGCAGGATAGTTTGATTTCCGTGAGTGCCGCGGATCCGTTGAATCTCGTCGGCATCATCATGCCCGGCAATCGCGTCACTGCACACACAAGCAATCGAGTGCTCTACCATGATGGTGTTCCTATCGCGACACTCGAATCCGGCGACACCAATTTTCTCCTCGAGTTGAGTCGTGCGATGGAGTGGAAAGCAAAGAGCGCACTCATGCGCAAAGCAACTCGTCCGGAACTTCGATCCTACCTTCAACGACCTGCCTAAAACCGCTGAACCGATGTCGTTCATTTGCGCACGAAATCGTATC
>DASZDV010000375.1:0-2703 GCA_035941575.1 Pyrinomonadaceae bacterium | reverse complement strand
AAGAAGAGAACTCCGCAGCCGTAGACGAGCACCGTCTGCGGAGTGAATGCGCGCGCGGTCACGTGATGGACGCTGCGCAGCACAGAACGAAAACCTTCGCGACTCACGGCCAGCCACAGTTGGATCGCCAACAATGGTGCGATCACTCCCGCGAGCAAATAACGAAGGGCGACCACGACGGTTGAAGTCGAGTTGATCTTTCCGAGACCGTAGAAGGCAAGCGCCGTCAAAACGATTAGCGGCACAGTCACCACGATCAACCGCAACGAGTCGCCCGCGATCTTCTTAATGCGAGCTTTCAAGCCTGGAGCATCAGCGTAGTTAATGGTGACAGACTGCAACGCGAAGAACAGCAGAGGAGCGATGACGATCGACGACAACGTCAGGATCAACTGCCGAACGGTGGCCTCGCGCGTCGTCACAAACAGGTAACCAGCGAACAACAAGCCGCCGGACAGCAACAGGATCAACAACAACGCCGGCCAGTTTTTGAACAACAGCTTCAGCGCCGCGAAAGCTGCCTTTATCGATTGGGTAAACATTTACTTTCAGCCTCCAAAGATCTAATTGAGGAAGGAGAACCTTCCGGTTGTTGTGTTGGCGTTGATTGCCGGTTCATACATCAGTTCCGCGCGTGTCGGGGCAACCACAAACTCACCCGGCACCTGTACTCTGATCGCGTACTGGAACGTGGTGTCACCGTCGAACCGGTCGATGAAGAAGACCGTGCGGCGATCGCGAAACTCTCGCGAGCTATACCAGTCACTCCAACCGTGGTTTGTGTAGTTGAGATTAAGATTGCCGACTGCTTCGAGTTGCTCGGCGCCTGACGGAATCGGGTCCTCCAGCATCACGTGACGACCGGGTTTGCCGGTGAGCCGGAGCTTCACCACGAGCACGTCGCCGGAATGAATCTCACCGGTCAGCGGCGTCATGGTCCAGGTCAATTTGTAATTCTGGTCCTGGACTTGTAGCCGGTAGTACTCGCGTGTGACGTTCAAATCCGAGGATCCGCGAGCCGCGACGTTCTCGTCGTTGGTGTAGTAATCAACCGAAGTTGAGAAGTACACGCTGCCTTTGCCTCGTTTCACGATGCGGATGTGATTCGTTGCGCCGACAGCGGAACCCTTGCGATTCACAACGAAGCTTTGTGTAGCACTCGCCTCAGTAACATGTTCCGCGAGGACGGTCTCGCCGTTCACGTAAACCTCGAGGTCATACGACGGCGTCAACTCACGACTGACTTTCACGTAATCGATCAAGCCGAAGATCGCGAAAGCTGTGTCCTTGGTTGAATTCCAGTAGTAGCCGTTGCGTCTTTCGGATACGAGCCAGCGTGCGGCAAGCGGCAGAACGGCACTCTTCGGTTTGATCCGTGCGAGAGCCTTCACTGAGAGTGCTGTGCCTTCGGTTTGGTCCGTGTCGCTAAAGTCGAGCCGCTGCGGCCGCTTCGTATGCCAGTAGGCCACTGTGTTGTTCACCTCAGCATCACGCTCGATCTCCGCGGCGATTTCCTGGGCGCGTTGATCGTTCTGAAGTGACAGCGCGAGGGCGAGTAATGCACGGCCGTAGGGCTGGAGCTTGGAACGATCGGCGTACAGCTTGTCGATATAACTCTTGTCAACGCCGCCGCTCTCTGCCAGTGCGTACGTCATAAACGCGCGGTCGTCAGCATTGACTTTCGTATCGACCGCATCGAGCATGACCTGCAATCTCTCGCGACCGTGCGCGATGCGTTGGTCGTCGATCTCATAACCTGCCTGCTTCGCAAGAGTGAGACCATCGATGACGTACGCAGTCATGAACGGATCGCTCTCATCTTCTTTCCACCAGCCCCAACCGCCGTCGCTGTGTTGAAATGCATACAGACGATTGCGTCCTTTCTCCACCTTTGTTTGCAAGTCGTTGCTGTTGCGGATGGAAGTCGACTTGAACTCTTTCAGTGTTCGCGAAACGATGATGTTCGGCAGAAAACTGGACATGGTCTGTTCGGTGCAGCCGTATGGATAGGTCGTCAGGTAATCGAGTGCGCCAAACAACGTGCCCGCAATTGACGGCGCGATTTCCACGCGTAACTTGCGGGAATTCAGATCTGCATTCGCAGGTATTTCAAGCGAGAACTGTTGTTCAGCTGAATCGTTTGTAGTCGTCCACCGTTCGGCTTTCGTCTCGTGAAGTCCGCGCGGGACAGCGTCCAGCGTTAATTGGACGGCATCCGACTCGGTGTTAGTAAGAGCTTTAGCGAGCAGTGTGATTTGTCCGGTCTGCGGCGCCGAGATCTGCCAATCAACGCGATGCTCGCCTTGCTGATTGATTGTGACAGTCTGCTGTGCAGGACTAACCAACTGCGCGCCGTTAACCGAAATAGAAATCTGCGTAGACTTCGGTTGCTTCAGATAGTTGTGCACGATGCCCGAGAGCGTGACTGTGTCGCCCTGAGTGAGGAAGCGCGGCGTTTCCAGACGCAGTATTACGTCCTTGCGCGCGATCACTTTGTATTTCGCAACGCCGACTCTCGTATCACTCGTGATGGCTCGCGCGGTCGCGCGCCAGGTCGTTAAGTTGTCCGGCAAACGAAACTTCACGGTTGCGCGACCATCGCTTCCCGTCACCGCTGTGGGTTCCCAGAATGCGGTGTCTTTGAAGTCTTTTCTGATGATCGGCTGCACCTGTTCGCCTTCACTTTTGAAATCGGCTAACTGG
>DASZDV010000374.1:0-11236 GCA_035941575.1 Pyrinomonadaceae bacterium | reverse complement strand
GGTGAAGTTGAAACTTCCGCGCAAACAAACACCCGAATCCAAGTTGAAAAAGTTGTAGGCGGACTCGAAGTGCCGTGGTCCATCGTGTGGACGCCTGACGGACGGATGATCGTGACCGAGCGTCCGGGACGAGTGCGCGTTGTCGAGAATGGAACTTTGCGACCCAAGCCGTTGTTTGTCGTGCCGGATGTTGAATCGTCAGGCGAAAGTGGGTTGATGAGCGTCGCGTTGCATCCGCAGTTCAGCAGTAATCAGTTCATCTATCTTTCGTATGCGTACGCGAGAGATAAAGTTCGCGTGGCGCGCTATCGCGAGGCTCCTGAAGGGTTCGTCGATCGCAAAGTCATCATTGAGAACATTCCCGTCGCGCAGTTTCACGCGGGATGTCGCATTCGTTTTGGACCAGATGGCAAGCTCTACATCACTACCGGCGACGCCACCAAACGTGACCTCGCGCAAAAGCTCGATTCACTGGCCGGCAAAACCTTACGTCTAAACGACGACGGGACCGTGCCGCAGGACAATCCGTTTGTCGGACAGAAGAACGCGCGGCCGGAGATCTGGTCCTACGGACATCGCAACGCGCAGGGAATGGACTGGCAGCCCGGTAGCGATCTGATGTTTCAAACCGAACATGGACCAAGCGGGTTTGATGGTCCCGAAGGCGGAGATGAAGTGAACATCGTCGAGCGTGGCAGGAATTACGGATGGCCGTTGATTCATCATCAGGAAACACGCGCCGGGCTTGAGTCGCCGCTGCTCGAGTACACGCCTGCATGCGCGCCTGCGAGTGGCATGTTCTATCGCGGCTCGGCGTTTCCGAAGTTCAAGGGCAACTTCTTTTTTGGATGTTTGCGTGGCGAGATGTTGATTCGCGTCGTGCTTGACGGACGTCGTTTGGTGGGCCAGGAGGGACTAATAAAGGACTACGGCCGCATTCGCGACGTTGCTGAGGGATCTGATGGGTACCTGTATTTTTCCACCTCGAACCGCGATGGACGCGGTCGTCCCGCTAGTGATGACGATCGGATTATTCGGTTGGTGCCGGTGCAGTAACGATCAGAGTTTCTGGGCGAGAATTGCTGTCTTGCTCCAGCCGATCGCTTCTTTCCGTGGGAACCGGTACTGGTGAACGATGCGGAAGTGGTTTTCAGTTTGCTCTTTCACTTCCTGCGGCGGATGACTCTTAAATCGGAAGAGAATTTCGAGCAGAACTCCGATGAGGCTCGGATGCACGGGGAAGTGGAGCAGGTGACCACCGGGCGCGATCACGCGCGCCAGTTCCGTTAAGCCGTCTGAAAGTTTCACGTATTCCAGGGCCCCCGAAGTCACAACGAGATCCAGCGAATCATCGGCAAACGGTAAACAGAGCAGATTGCCCTGCGCAAAGGTCACGTCGCTTTTCCGTCCGGAGCTGTAGTAAAGCGACTTTCGTGCGGCCGCGACGGAGGTTGACGACAGATCAAGCGCCGTGATCGAGACTGGGAAACGGATTGCGCGCTGCACAGCGAGCGTGAGTAGGCCTGTTCCGCATCCTGCATCCAGGATCCGCGCGCCACGGGAAACGGGCAGAGGATGGGTCGCGAAGTACTGATCCAGCGAGCGACCATAACCGTTCAGCTTGAAAGTCAGGTCGTAAAACCGGGCAATGCGATCGTAATAAGAGCCCGCGCGAGCCTTGGTTTCGGTTGCAGTTAGGGCATACTCCATGAGCTTTTGGGCCTCACTTAGTCACGGATCAGACTGTCGTAGTTTATTTCATCCCGGATTGGTGGCGGCAATTGTAGCCTCCCCGCCACTATTACTCAACCGAAAATCCAAAGCACTGACAAATAGTTACGGGCGCCGCGGGGAACTTCGCAAGAAGCCCGTGCCTGGAACGTTCTTCGGGTGATTGCATTTCGCGGAGGGACAAATCCATGAGTCGACTTCTATTAACCATCAGCATCGCAGCCTTTCTTTTGACCGCCGTTTTGGGAACCGGGGCCGCCTTTCTTTTCCGCGGTAGCACCGCGGCCGCTCAGAGTTCGTCCTCCGAGCGGGTGGTCACCACCAAGCGAATGCCGTACCCCAGCTTTGAAATAGACGTGCTGGTCAATGGCAGGCCGCTGACTGAGTACTACGCTCGCGGGAAAACCTATGTTGAAGCGCTGCAAGGTGCCGAATATGAGGTTCGGTTGCGAAACGCGTCGGCGGATCGCGTCGCGGTGGCGCTTTCGGTCGACGGGCTCAACACGATTGACGCCCAACACACGTCGGCATGGAATGCCAGTAAATGGGTCATCGAACCGTATCAGACGATTACAATTGGCGGCTGGCAAATGAGTTCCGAACGCGCCCGGCGTTTCTATTTCACGAATGAGCGCGATTCCTATGCAGCAAAACTCGGTCAGACGGCGAATCTCGGTGTCATCTCAGCGGTGTTCTTCAGGGAACGAAGAAGCGTGATTTCCGTAACGCCACGGCCGATTTATCGTGACGACAGCCGCAAAGAGCCGCTCGAGCGTGATGAATCGTCGCCGTCGAATAAGTCGCGTGGGGAGTCGTCTCGCTCGGAAGCGCCTCGCAAGGATCCGTCTCGTGCAGACGCTCAGGCGTCGCGTGATGGACGTTCCATGGCTATCGTGCCGGATGACGATTACGCCGCAACGGGAATCGGACGTTCGGTCAGAAACGATGTTCGTTGGGTGAATATGGATCTTGAATCGCGGCCTGCCGGCGAAGTGACATTGAGGTACGAGTACTACTCCGCATTGCTGCGTCTTGGAGTTATCCCCCGCGAGACTCGCGATCGCGACCCCTTGCGTCGCCGCGAGGACTCACGCGGCTTCAGCCCCGAACCATGAACGAGGACGTCATAGTCGGAGCGCCGAAGGCGCGATAGAGGGTAGCCAGAGGCGAGCGCGAAGCGCCGCCCCTGGGATCTTTAAGAAAAAGGATCGAGGCCTGAAGGGCCGACAGATACTTGGAGCTCGAGGCGAAGGTTACCTGCGGATCAGATCGGCGGTGTAGAGTTGGCGGTAGACGCGGTAGTTTGACATCACTTTCTGAACGTAGCCTTTGGTTTCGTCGAAACCGATCTCCGCAGTAAACACTCCGCGATCCTTTTGCTTCGCGCGGTCGAGCCAACGCGCGACGTTGTCTTCGCCGCCGTTGTAAGAAGCAGCGACAGGCTCGAGCATCTGCGGAAACATCTGCGTCAGGTGTTCGATATACTCCGCGCCGAGCATGATCGAAGTTTCAGGCTGATAGAGTTGACTCTCGCGCACTGAATTCAATCCCGCTCCGGCCGCATACTTCTGCGCCGCATCCACCGTGAGTTGCAATAAACCTCGTGCTCCCGCCGGCGACTTCGCCAACGGCTTGAAGACACTCTCCTGTCGTATCAACGCGAGAATAAATCGCGGATCGAGTTTTCGTGCTTTCGCCGCTGTGATAATTGCCTGTCGGTACGGCGCGGGATACGAATCAGCTACACTCGCGATCGCCGTGTTCACTCGCGCCTCACGCTGCGCCACGATCTCAGCTCGTGCTTTTCCCGCCAGCGCGGCGAGCCGTTGATTTGCGAGCCAACCGTAATACGACTCAATCCCGTCAGGCACTGCCAGGTAAGCAGAGAACGCTTCATCTTTGCGGCCCGCTTGTTCGAGACTGTATGCCTTCAGATACGCAACTTCCGAAGGGCTCGTGTTCACTGCTTTGGCGAACGTCCGCTGCGACAACTGCTCGGCCATCAAAACAGCCTTGGACCATTCACGTTCAGCGACATAAAGACGCAACGCCGCAAAGATCGCGTTGGTCTCAGTTGCACTGCCCGCGAAACGTTGCCTGGTTCGCACAACCCAGATGAGTGCCTCATCAGGACGATTCGCTTCACGTAACGTGTCGATCATGTTGAGGTGGGCGGTGTCAATCCGTTCTCCATTTGGAAAACGATTAATGTATTCCTCGTAACGCGCCGCTGATTCGGAGAACTGTCCCATACGCAGCAGCGACGCTGCGCTGAAATTCAGAGCTTCACGTCCTTCCTTCGTCGCTGGATACTTCTGGACCAGGTCGTTGAAGACTGTATAGCCGTCCTGATAGACCTTACTGAGAAAGTACGATCGCCCAATACCCAGCAACGCCTCCGGAACGCGCGTGTCGTGCGGGTAGTTTTCAATCAGCGCCTGCCAATGTGCGCGTGCTTCACCGAACGCGCGGTTTGCAAGGTAAACGGCTGCGCGACGCATGTGTTCTGCCGGCGTCAGCTTTGCGACGTTTCCATTCGCATCCCGAGCTGCGGCATCGCTCCGCCTCACGGCCGCGAGTGTGGTCTCGCTTGCCGGCTGTGCTGCTGTTTGAGTTGTTAATAGGAGAGAAAGACTAAAAGCGACGGCGATTTTCTTTAACACTTGCTAATTACTCCCCAATCGTCGGGCGCGTTTCTTCGATGATCTCAAACGTGGTTTGGATTTCTACTTGCGGTCTTAATGTTGCTGCAACGCTACAGTACTTGGTTTCTGAAAGTTCTATTGCCTGTGCGACCGCCTTCGCGGAGATCGCATGACCCGTCAGGACGTGGTGAACGGTCATCGACGTGTAACTCCGCGGGTATTCAGAGCGGCGCTCGCCGGAAACTTCAACGGTGTAACTGGTAACGTGCTGACGTTTCTTCTCGAGAATCATCGCGACGTCCGCGGCGGTGCAGGAACCGAGAGCAACGAGCAGCAGCTCGACAGGCGAAGGCGCCGACGAACGTTGCGAATCAGTATCGAGCACGAGTGCATGTCCACTCGGCGCAGTGCCGACAAAAAGGTCCTTATCAACAAATCTTATTGTGGCTTTCGCAGTCTCAGCCATCCGGCTCACCTCAGGCGAAGAATAGCATAGTGGAAACATCCGTGGCGTTTTCGTGTTATGATTTGGCCCGCGGCATTTCGAATTCAACCTCACGTTGAAAACAATTCAAAAGTGCGGTCTCGACGGCACTCGTCGTTTGCTCAGAAGACGCCTTTGGTGAGTAGAGTGGGAGGACCATCATGGCCGAGATACTGGTTGTGGATGACGATGACATAATCCGCGACACACTTTGCGAGTTGTTCGCAATGGACCATCAATGTCAGCAGGCGACCACAGCCGAAGAAGCCCTGCAAAAACTGGCATCACGACCGTTCGATGTGGTGTTGACGGATATTTCAATGCCCGGGTTGAGCGGCGATGAGCTCCTCACGCGCGTGCGGGAACTGCATCCGGAAACACCTGTGATTATCATTTCCGGACTGACTGATGAAGAACGGGCGCAGAGCCTGATTGCTCGCGGCGCGTTTGATTACTTACTGAAACCGTTTCGGCTGGAAGTGGTGGAGGAAAGCGTTAAGCGCGCGGTCGGACTGCGGCAGACTACTCAATAGTTATGCGGCTGCGGTCGTGACGTTCTCGTTGCGAATCGCGCTAGTTCGGCTCGTGATTTCGACCACGAGTTCCGCGATTCGTTCGGCGGTGAACGGTTTAGCCACCACCCAATCAACTCCGGCGGCGCGCTGTTCATTTGATCCGACAATCTCGCCCCAACCGGTAATGATCGCAATCGGAATGTCCTTGTTCAGTTGACGAATCTCTCGCGCCAACTCCCAACCGCTCATTCCAGGCATACCGACATCGGTGAAGACGCCGTCAAAATCTTGCTCGCGAAACAGCGCGAGTGCTTCGGTGCCGTCTTCAGCGAGTTCAACATCGCAGTTCTCACCTTCAAGAATTTCGCACAATAGATCGCGCACGAAGTCTTCGTCATCCACGACGAGCAATCGTGTCGGTGCAGCAGGTCCGACGGAAGTTAGGGCCAGTACCGGTTCGACGGGTTCTTCAGGTGAGTCACGTTTGATAAGTCGCGTCTCAGCGATCTTCGCAACAGGCAGCGTGATGCGAAATTCGGAGCCGTGGCCATATTGCGATTCAACTTCAATGTTGCCGCCGTGACGACGGACTATGCCGAAACTCACTGCGAGCCCGAGCCCGAGTCCGGCCGTTCCTTTAGTGGTGAAGAATGGATCGAAGATGCGTGAACGCACTTCCGGATACATACCCACGCCCGTGTCGACGACTTTAATGACGACTTGCTCACCTTCCGTTCGCGTGGACAACGTGAGGGTACCGCCTTCGGGCATCGCATCGATCGCGTTGAAGACCATATTAACCAGCACTTCGCGCAACTCTGAATCGTCGCCCATCACCATCGCGCTCGAACCGATTTGCAGATCGACTGTGATGTGGATGTTTGAAGCTTCAGCGCAGTTCTTCCAGCGCGGGCGCGTGATCTCGCTCGCATCGAGCAGGATTTGATCAATGGCGACGAGCTCGAAATTGTGGTCCCTTCGCTGGCGAGCGAAGTCCTGAATTCGTTTGACTGTTTTCGCGCCGTCTTCGGCGGTCTTGATGATGATGTCGAGACCGCGACGAATCTTTTCGGGGTCGTTTGTACGTTGCAGCAGTTGGGCACGGCCAAGGATGCCGGCGAGAGTGTTGTTGAAGTCGTGCGCGACTCCCGACGCGAGTTCGCCAAGCGCGGAGAGTTTTTCCATCTGCGAAAACTGTTCGCGAATGCGTTCCTGTTCGGCGATGTAGTGCGAGAGTTCTTTGACGTGCTTTTCAGCTTGCTCCGCCTGTGCGTCAGAGGTTTCGACGTGTTTGAGGTATGTGCGGTAAGTCAGAAATACGATGGCGATAATGGGAAGCGTGATGACGAACGCGTACGCGCCAATCAAGTAGACCAGCGCAGCGATAACGCCGGCCGCAAATGCGCCTGAAAAATAAGTTATTGAAGTCCAAAGATAGTGCTTGCGCCAGGTTTGCCAGATCGGCTGATCGGTTTTGAGTGCCGCGCCGATCGCGACGATTCCTGAGTTGGCGACGTAGTGTGTCAGCGCCATCGTGCAGATCGCCGCGATGAAACGCCCGGTGAGTGGTTGCGTTCGCAGCGCTGCCACATCTCCAAACACCGCCTGGGTCACACTGCTGGTGACGAAGATCGATGTGGCGGCACTAGCCCAGTTGAAAGTGACGATTCGCGGCTTGCGGCTGAAACGAAGCGACGAGAGAAGAGCTTCCGATGCGCCGACGATTATTGCGGCAGGTGCGCCGTAAAGCAGCAGAACGAGGAAGACAAGCGTGTCGGATACGGAAATCTTTGAACTGAGACGCGGAATTGGAATGGTGATCCGTGAAGTGAGCAGCAGCGCCATCGCAACGAGCACGGCGAAGCGCGAGTCGAAGGTGGCGGTGTTGATTCGCGATAAGGCGTAGAGAAACGCGAGGCAACCAGTTCCAGTTACGACCCACAGGAATGGCCCGAAGAATTTATTTCTTGTGGCGGCCACGGAGTCTGACATCGACGTTTGAAATCAAGGTGAGGCAACATGCTACCTAAATCAGGCGAGATCGGGGGAAGTCGTGGTTCAGTTATGCGCCTGCTCCAATCTGGGGAGAAAGATGGTTTCGTAAGTGGCACGGAAGTGGAAACCGCACTTACGGTAGAAGCTTTGCGCGAGTTTGTTTGCCTCGTTAACGAGGAGACAGATTGATTTCGTTTCTTCGAGGAGGCGACGCATCAGGTCGGACATGAAGCGCAGTCCGTTGCCGTTTCCGCGGCGCTCTTCGCAAATCCAGATGCCTTCAAGGTAACTGACCTCCGGTGTTCGGGAAATCACATCTGCTTTGAAGATCAGTTTACCGTCTTCAATGATGACCCAGGTTCGACCCTGTTCGATTCGCCGCAGGCACCGCTTACGAAAACCTTGTGCATCGACTTGCAGCGGATTGATTCCACTTTCCGCGAAAGCGAGTTCTGCCTGAACCGGCATTACTAATTCCAGTTCAGCGACTGTTGCACGCCGCAGACCTTCAACGTGTCCACGGGCCTCGATGGGCCAGCTCAACTCGAACAGCCACTCACGACAAGCGAGTCGTTGCTGGCGTCCGGATGCTGCGTAGTGTCCCCAGAAGTCAGCCATGCGTTCTTGTTCACCCATGATCATGTGGGTGTTTGAGCACTGTTGGGCCACTTGGGCCAACGCTGCGAGAGCGCGATCAGAGATTGTCTCCATTAACGTAGCGTGACCGACGAGGGCCACGCCTTCGAGCCGGCCGTTGAGATCGCGACAGCCGTAAAACGTGCCGCGATTCATCGGGCTCTCGAGACCGTTGTCATGAATCAGGCTCATCATGGCTACTGTGTGAATGGGGCGTTGTGCCAGGAACTGAAGCACTTCAGCTTCTTCACCGCGCGCCAGTTGGTCGACTGAAATGTTGTCAACCTTTGGCGCCAGTTCATGGTTGAGCTTGTTGGCTCTTAATCCTTTGCGTACCTGTAACATCCGTCTGCGTCTCCGACAGTGGTTTGCGAGTATCGTGGTTATGCTGAGTTACTGGTTAGTAGCCCAGGTAGTCTACGTAGTCGTCGGGAACGGTGGCCATCGAGGTCGTGCCATCGCCGTTGACGAGGGAGCTATAGGCTTGAAGAATTGCGTCGCCTATAAGGACGCCGTCGCCAATCAGCACACCATCGCCGATTAGTACGCCATCGCCGATAAGAACGCCGTCGCCGATCAGCACACCATCACCAATCAGGACGCCGATGGCGCAGAAGTTGACGCCCGCGCCGAGCTTCGTGCCGTTGCTGGTGTAAACCGCATCGCCGAGCAGCACGCCATCGGAGATCATCCTGGAATCGCCGAGGAGCACACCCATGCCGTCGCCGAGTAACACGCCGTCGCCGAGTAAAACGCCGTCACCAAGCAAGACGCCGTCGCCGAGCAAAACTCCGTCGCCCAGTAGAACGCCGGTCCCGTAGATCTTCTGATACTGAGTGATCAGCGCGGTACCGGTGGCGGTGGTGTATCCCAGAATGATCCCTTGCGACCATGTGAACGTGTAAGTGCCGTTACCGGCTAATGTGATGGTTGTTTGCGGAGTCGGCGGAACGCTCGTCAGTAACGGAGCGCCCAGCGCGGTAGAGCTGTTGATAGTCGTGCGAACGAGTCGCGCGAGACGCACGGCGCCATCGATATTCAATTCGCCTGCGCCCTGTTCGAAAGCGTTGAAGTTGGCGAGTTGCTGCGCCGAATACATCATCAGCGCCTTGATCAGGTTCGGCGTCAATGTCGGATTTGCTTCAAACATCAACGCCGCCGCGCCCGCGACGATCGGAGAGGCCATCGACGTGCCACTGAGCGTCATTTGCCGGCGTGTCGGGGTATTGCTGACGCTGGCATCGAGCGAAGGATTCTGCGCCAAAAGATAGTTGTTCGGCGACTGGGCAAAGACTGTCTTATTACCTGGAGCTGCAATGTCGGGTTTGATCAGATTGTCGTAATGCTTGACGCCATTCTCGTCGGTCCAGAAGCTGCGCGTCGGACCACGAGAACTGTAGGTTGCGATCGTATCGTCTGCGCGGGTGTTTGTGCCGCGAGTATCGACGGCGCCAACGGTGATCGCGGACGGTTCGTTGCCGGGCGCATGAATCTGGCCATAGACCTTTTGATTCGTGGAGTTCTTGCCGTTGTTTCCGGCAGCTGCGACTACAACGACGCCGCGGTCCACGAGTTTGCGAACTGCAACACACAACGGATCGAATCTGTATGAGTTCACCGCCGGCATGCCGAGGCTCATGTTGACAACGCGAACGTTGTAGGCTGACGCCTGAAGCATCAACCAATCCAACGCGGCCAACACATTCGACACTCTGCCGACGCCTGTCGAGTTAAGAACACGAAGGTTGAGCAGTTTGGCGCGCGGTGCAATACCGATGTATTCGCCCCGGGAAACGATTCCGTTACCAGCGGCTGCGGCGGCCACGTGAGTTCCGTGTCCGTATGGATCGTCAGTACGACCTTCACCGGTGAAATCCTGGTTTACGACGACTCGCGATTGGCCGGTCTGTGTATCAATGAAAGAAGAGTGTGCGCCGTAAATGCCGGAATCGACAATTGCGATACCAATACCACTACCGTCCAAGGCGCCATCAACAGCCATCGGGCGCACGTTATCGGCGCCGGTTGTATGGGCCACGTGGCCACCAAGACTCAGGACTTCACTGTCGACGGAGATAAAGGAAACTTCGGAGAATTGTGAAAGGGCGTTAACGACGTTGAGGGGCAGTTCGAGGGCAAAAGAGTCGAGATTGGTGAAATGTTTTCGGATCTTGACACCGTTAGAAGCCAACAAAGCGTTGAGCGAACCGCTCGGCTTGTCGTCAAGTTGGAGAATCACCTTAACCATGGTGTCGCCACTCTGACTGCCGAACTGATCTTGAAGGTCGCCGGAAATCTTGCTGTGTTTGTTGCTGCCGTGCGAGCGCTTACCCTTGTTGTTGAGAATTCCAGCCTGGGCAATGCCGCCAGCAAGGATGGGTCCCATTGCGAGGTTCGCCAGTAAGGCCAGCGTCAGGAACCTGGTTGTTAGCTTCGTCGATTTCACCGTCGTTATCTCCGTAACTGAGGGATCGGTAGTGCACCCGCAGACAAATCGGGCGAGCCCCTATGTGCAGGGGCCGTGCCAAAGTTCGTTGATCAGGTACTTGCTTGATTACGTGAGACTTACGGGATTGCCGCGAATTCTTGCGGAGACTCTTAGCCTGACCGATAGAGCAGTTTGACTGGTTCGGAAATCACTTTGATAGAATCGCCGCACATGCTTCCAGAGGAAATAGAGGCCCATCGCGACCGCATGTGGCGGCGCGATCCGGAGTATCGCGTCGAGGATGTTTACGCCGCAGAACGGTTCATTGAAGACGTCGGTTTTTGTGAGGCGTTGACCGACTCGCGAAGGCCGGGCCCGTCGCTTTATGTGGCTGTCTGCGGCCGGCGCGATGCCCACATGCCGCGCAATGTGCAGAAGGATCCGGAGAGCCGATTGGCGTGGAGCATTAAGGACGACGTCATGCGCCGCGGCCGTTGTTTCTACGGAAAGCTGATCAAGGGCCACGCAACGTTCATCACAGCGCGTTTGCTGCCGTTTTTCAACGCCCTTTGGGGAGTTCCGCAGCGGATGGAAAAACAGGTCCTTTCGGACGATGCCCAGCTCATCCTCAGGATCATGCGCAAGGAATGGGAAATGGCGACGCGCGATCTGCGCGAGGAAAGTGGCATAAAAGAACGAGCACGCTTTGATCGGGCGATGCTTCAGTTGCAAAAGACCCTGAAGATTATTCCGAGCGACGTGCTTTACGAACCGACGTTCACTTACATCTGGTCCATTCCGG
>DASZDV010000373.1:0-2856 GCA_035941575.1 Pyrinomonadaceae bacterium | reverse complement strand
CCGGCGTCGACTGGCTGCCGCTGGGCTTTTCATCGTCAGCAAAGGCCGACGGTGAGCTTGTCTTTGTTGGTTACGGCATCACGGCTTCGGAGTTGAATCACAACGACTATGCGCGTGTGAACGCGACCGGAAAGATCGCCGTCGCGCTCCAGGGCACTCCCGACGGCGCTAATCCGCATGGCCAGTTCGTAAGGTTCGAAGGTGTGCGTTGGAAAGCAGTTGCTGCGAAAAACGCCGGTGCGAAAGCACTCATCGTTATCGCCCGCGAACCAAACTTTAAAGACGATCGCTTAACCCGACTCGTTTACGACAACACCGCAGGCGATGCGGGACTGCCGGTGATCGTGGTGTCGCGCCAGGCGATTGAGAAACGCCTCGCACTGTCCAGCTTGTCGCTTTCGCAATTGGAACAAACGCCAGACGGCCTTGTGTTAACAGGAGAGATCAGTCTCGCCACAGACGTGATACGGAGTGAAGTTCCGGCGTACAACGTCATCGGGACGCTGGAGGGTTCTGATCCGCTTCTGAAGAAAGAAGTGATCGTCATCGGCGCACACTACGATCACCTCGGTCGCGGTGGCGAAGGAAGCGGAAGTCTGGCGCCGCGCTCGGGCGACATCCATTACGGCGCTGACGACAATGCGTCTGGTACCGCGGGCGTTTTGGAATTGGCTCGCATGTTCAGCGCACAAAAGCCACGACCTAAACGAACGATTGTCTTCATGGCGTTCGGTGGCGAAGAAGAAGGACTGCTCGGTTCCAACTACTACGTCAATCATCCGTTTCTGCCGCTCGCAAACACGGTCGCAATGATCAATATGGACATGATTGGCCGCATGAAAGATCGGCGGCTGATAATTGGCGGCGTCGGAACAGCGAAAGAGTGGCGCGACATGATGGCAGCCGACAACGGAAACGGGTTTCAACTAACGTTGAATGAAGACGGCTTTGGTCCAAGCGATCATTCCTCGTTCTACTCAAAACAGATCCCGGTGCTCTTCTTTTGGACCGGCACTCACAACGACTACCACAAACCGTCCGACACGTTTGAAAAGATCAACTACGACGACGAAGCACGCATCCTTCAAATGGTGGCTGGAATCGTCAATCGACTCGACGCTGCCGACAAACGTTTGACTTACACGACTGCGAAGTCCGACGCAACTCCACGCACCGGTGGCTTTCGTGTTTACCTCGGAACGATTCCGAACTACGCGGATAGCAATGATGGACTACTGCTCGACGGAGTCCGCGAAGCCTCTCCGGCTGAGAAAGCAGGACTGAAAGCCGGCGATCGGATCGTGAAGATCGGCACGCGAGATATTAAGAACGTTTACGACTACACGTATGCGCTTGGTGAAATGAAAGCCGGCGAGGAGTACGTTGTAGAAGTTATGCGCGGAACTGAAAAGTTGACTGTGAAGATCAAGCCTGAGGCAAGAAAATAGGCCACAGATTTTCACGAAGTAACACTGAGTTGTGTTTCTCTATGGAGATCCGTGGCCTAAATAATTACCAGCGTGGCTCGCGCTCGTAGCGATCGTTATCGCGATCGCGGCCGCCACCACCGTAGCCACCACGACCACCACCACGTCCGCCACCGTAACCGCCACGGCCGCCGCCGCGGTCGGTTCTCGGCTTCGCTTCATTAACGGTCAAATTACGGCCGCCGAAGTCTTTGCCGTTAAATGCCTCGATAGCTGCTGCTGCCTCTTCAGGGGTTGCCATTTCCACAAAAGCAAAGCCGCGTGATCGTCCAGTTTCCCGATCTTCGATCACCGAAGCTGATTCTACTGTTCCAACTGCCGCGAAGGCCTCGCGGAGTTCCTCGCTCGTGGTACGGAACGAGAGGTTACCTACATAGAGTTTTGTAGCCATTCTTACTATCCTTAATCAGAAGGGAAGCGCGGGCTGCTGGAAATCGCTGATCCAGTTCGGGGGGGACTACCGATACTTTCGGCGAGCTGCGACGAACCCGATGCTCTAAAAATCTCGAGAGCGGCTTCTAACTAGTTGACAACTGCCTCACTCTCTATCAGCCGAACCTCGTCGCTTTACGATCACGGACAGGCGCAGTCACCTTTGATGCGCGAGAGCAGGTATCTGGTAGAGAAAAGTATGCAGGAGTGCGTCGAAACGCGTCAAGGACAATTTCGCTATAATCCGTGTAAACTGTGGTCAAACAACCGAAAGGTCAGGTAAATGACAGATCGTATCCCTATCACTGTCGCCAATGGCGACGGCATCGGCCCTGAGATTATGGCCGCAACCCTCCGCATTCTCGAGGCGGCTCAGGCGCCGCTCGACATCGAGACCATCGATATTGGGGAAAAGGTCTACCTCGCCGGAAACAGCTCGGGCATCGAGCCGAGTTCCTGGGAGTCGCTACGGCGGACAAAAGTCTTCTTGAAGGCGCCCATCACCACGCCACAGGGCGGTGGTTTCAAGAGTCTGAACGTCACAGTTCGCAAAGTGCTTGGGCTGTATGCCAACGTGCGGCCGTGCGTCGCTTACCACCCTTTCGTCGAAACGAAACATCCGTCGATGGACGTCGTCATTGTCCGTGAAAACGAGGAAGACCTTTACGCCGGTATCGAGCACCGGCAGACCAATCAGGTCGTGCAATGCCTGAAACTGATCTCGCGGCCCGGTTCGGAAAAGATCGTTCGTTACGCTTTCGAGTACGCGCGCCGAAATAATCGCAAGAAGGTCACCTGTTTCACCAAAGACAACATCATGAAACTCACCGACGGTCTGTTTCACAAGGTCTTCGACGAAATCGCGGCTGAGTATTCGGATATCGAGAACGAGCACTGGATCGTCGACATAGGCGCCGCGAAACTAGCGGACACACCG
>DASZDV010000372.1:0-2391 GCA_035941575.1 Pyrinomonadaceae bacterium | reverse complement strand
CTATTGCCTGCCGAGATCAGTTGCTCGAGCTCGCCTCGCGCTGGATCGGGACGGAGGTTGTTGATTGCGGCAAGCGCGACTTCCAGCATCGTTGTCGACGACGAACTGTTCAGATTCATCACCGAAACCGGAACACCAAATTCGATCAAACGACCGACGGTATTGCCGTTAGTCTGCGCGGTATTCCCATAAACAAATCTGACGAGTTCGCCTGCCGTCGCAGCGTTGTAGAGCAAACGAGCTGAAGTCGCCGGATTGCTGAAGTTTGCGAAATCGCGGGAGGCGAGGAATTCAGAAAAGTTGGCGTAGCCCGCCGGAACCACCGGAGCGTTTGCATTGAACTCGCGCCATAGATGAATGCCGCGCGTGTAGCTGAAGTTCGCTTCGACGGAAAAGCCGTGGCCCAAATCGTGTTCGATTCCGGCATTGACTTGATAACTTTCCGGGATTCGCAAAGCCGGATCGAGCCGGCGCGAGAACTCTGTATTGAGGACGCCAAACTCCCGTGCAAGGCTCGATTCGCCGCTCAACTTCGCTGGAAAGCGCAGATGCTCGGCGATGAAGGCGCGTCGCTGATCCGCACTCATCAGCTTGCCAGTCAACGGATCGCGAAGCAGATTCGTATCAAAGAATCGTTGTTGTTTACCGAGCGTGAAATCGTCGATCGTGCGTAGTAAAGGTCGATTGAAGAAAATGCCGCCGCCGAACCGCATTACAAGTTTGCCTGATTCGAACGGACTGTATGCGAGCGAAAAGCGTGGTCCAAAGTTGTCCCTGTCGCGGAGTATGGTTTCGTACTCGTATCGCATTCCATAACTCAACAAGAGTTGCGGCAACACTTGCCACTCGTCCTGGACGAATATTCCCGTGTAGAGATTCTTCTGCGTCGATGAGCTCTGAAAGTTTTGTCTGAACCGGCTCGGAACGCCCGCAAGAAAGTCGCCGGCACTGGCGAAGTTGTAGGTGCCACTGATGTCCGAGAGGTCGATGAACGTTGAGCGCACACGATGGAGATCGACGCCAAACTTGAGCGAGTGGTCCCCCTGGACAAACGAAACCACGTCCTGTATTTGCCAACGCGCTTCGCGCCGGTCGCTGCCACCGGCTGTTGACGAACCGGCAACCAAGGTTCCCGTACGTCTTTCAGGATCACCTGCAACGAGCGAGTCGTTCAGCGAGATGAGGACAACCGGTGCATCTCCGGCACTTGTTTCGAAAGCCGGCGCGAGATGTGAGTATTGAAACCGTGCCTGGTTCACCAAACGTTCCGAGAAAACAAAAGTGTCGGAGTAAGAGATTGCGTCCGAATTGCGTCTGCGTCCTTGAAAAGCTTCCGCGAGACGGTTGCCGCCGCCAAACTGTCGCAGGTTAATGAACCGGCCCGCCTGATACACAAACGCAGCGTTGTGCATTTGACCAAACTGGCGATCCACGCGTGCCGTAATGCTGGTGTTGTTGGTTGGAGTACTGATCGACGAGAAGAACGGCGCGACTTCGGCAGCAAGCAGTGGTGCTTCAGCATCCTCGAGGCGAGCGCGATCAAGACGTGTGGGCGCAGGAAGTGGAAAACTACGGTTCTGCTTCACTGGCACGAGCGTGTCGATCAATGCACTGTCCAATACTCTGTCTAGTTCATAAGACGCAAAGAACAAGGTCTCACTAATGCCCTTTAATGGACCACCTAATGTGAATCCCGCGACGTGCTCCTGCAACGGCAAGCGCGGCAGACCAAGTGAGTTGTTTCTGAAAGTGTTCGCGTTGAGCGCTTCGTCGCGAAAGAAGTAAAACGCCCTTGCATGAAACTCTTTTGACCCGCTGCGCGTCCGCAGGTTGACTCGTCCCCCGGATGCTCGCCCGTACTCCGCCGAAAATTGATTCGTAATGACCTGCACTTCAGCGACGGCTTCGAGTGATGGTTGGAAACGCTCGCGCGCCGCGCGATCGTCGTTGTTATCCAGACCGTCGATCGTCAGGTTGTTTGAGTAAGCCGGAGCACCGGCGAGCGAGAACGTGCCGGCTTCTTCAGGTGTGTTCGCATGATTGACGTTGCGATCTTCGGCAAGGTCGCGTGTCGAGAGTGGCTCTTCGGTAACGCCCGGAAGACTGAACAAGAGATCGAGAACCGAACGAGTTGGGATTGGTAACAGCTCGGCGTCGCGAGCGGTAAGAGTGGCGCCTACTACAGTCCGCTTCGTATCAATGACGGGAGCGTCGGCGTCTGTGATTACGACGGGCTCAACCACCAAGTCTGCGGGAAGCAGCGTGGTATCGAGTTGCAGACTCTGTCCGGAAACGGTCGTGATGCCGGTTGTTTCCTGCGGTGCGAAGCCGTGAACTGAAACACGAATGACGTAATTTCCTGGTTCGAGTTGGATCAGACGATAACGCCCT
>DASZDV010000371.1:0-6639 GCA_035941575.1 Pyrinomonadaceae bacterium | reverse complement strand
CCGGAATTTCGGCGTCCTCTCTTCGTCACTTTCCGGACGCCATGCGACGAGGTAGTAGTTTGAAGTCTCGTCGAGAACCGTAGTCAACCACTTGTCGAAAAAGTTTGTGTTGCGAAGCGCACGTCCGCCGGTGTCACCGGCAAGCGCGTTTAGCGCATCCTGATTGGCGTGTAGTTCTCCGGCAGCAGCTATTTCCAAACGGCCGTTGCCATCCATTGGCCGGATATTGCCGGGATCAGCGAAGGAACTGTTGACTAAACCCTGCGCGTGAATGGTGTAAACGACAACGCCTGCTCGTTGAGCGGCGTCGATGACATGGTCGAGTTTGTCGCGAGTGGCAGCCGCGTGTGGCCCAGCGTCGAGCAGAAATCCATCGGAAACAAAGAACGCAAGCTTGCGACCCGGTGCGCGCGCGAGCGCGCGCGTGTACGCTTCAAGCGAGTTGTAGGTGTTCTGCGTAACATTAGCTGCCTGCATCAAAATTGCTCGAGCACTGTTTCTGACCTGGGTTTCGCACGAGGCGCGGATAAGGGCCAAAACTCCTCGGGCCCTTCTGGTCGCGGCGCCCTTCATACACTCCTCGATGTAGAAGGTCATAACTTTGCCGTCATCGGCTCGTGTGTCGATCGTGTAAGCCATGAACTCGGACATTCTTGTGCTGGCGCCTACGCCATAACCGGTAACGATATACGGGCGCGGCACCAGTCGATCGACCGCTATATTGAGTATCTCTTTGTTGTTCGTAAACTGCTCGAGAAAACCAAGCTGCCCGCTGGCTGTGACAATTGCGACGTTGTCTTTCGAACTCATGTCACGCTCGAGAAACTGTTTCAGCATCATCCGCGTGCGGTTCATGCTATCGGGTGCGAGATGGAGATCGTCGAGAAAGAAAATCATCGTGCGTCCAGGTACAGTCGCGGCCGCGGGCGGAACTGTCGTCGCCACGCCGGCGTCGTTCGCAGCCAGTTCACGCTCGCGCGGACTTCCGGCGGCTATGCGTTCGAAGAACGCAACCGGACGCGGTTTGCCGTCGACTGTTAACCCAAACTGTTCGCGTTGCAGCCCATCAACAAAATTTCCCTTTTTATCAAGGACAGTGACTGCCGTTTGTACGAGCTCAGTTTTCGTGCGAATTACCTCCGGGTCTTGTGCGGTTGGTGTCTGTTGGGCGGTGGCAACGACAGTGGATGTGACAAGCAGCAGAACGAGGTACAGATACTTCATAGTTTTAGTCCTTGGATAAGGCGAATCTGGGACTGGGATGATATTATTAACTCAGCAATGTCTCAATATTCCCCCGAACAATCCGTAAAAACCAGAACAGAAACAGACTCGATGGGCGCTATTGAGGTGCCGGCCGACCGCTATTGGGGGGCCCAAACCGAGCGGTCGCTGCACCACTTTAACATCGGCGACGACCGAATGCCCCGCGAGATGATTCGCGCCCTCGGCATCCTCAAAAAAGCGGCCGCCCAGGTTAACGAGGAACTCGGAAAACTGTCGCCCGAAAAAGCCAAGCGAATCATCCAGGCCGCTGACGAAGTAATCGAGGGAAAACTCGACAGCCATTTTCCCTTGCGAGTCTGGCAAACAGGCAGCGGCACGCAAACCAACATGAACGCCAACGAAGTTATCTCGAACCGAGCCATTGAATTGGCCGGCGGCGTCATGGGCAGCAAGAGTCCAATTCATCCGAACGATGATGTGAACATGTCGCAGTCGTCGAACGACACTTTTCCGACTGCTATGTACATCGCCGCCGCCGAACAGTTGAATAAATTGATCCCACGCGTGCAGGAGTTGCACGACGCGATTGCAGCGAAGGCCAAAGAGTTCGCCGGCGTTGTAAAGATCGGCCGCACGCATCTTCAGGACGCAACGCCGCTCACAGTCGAGCAGGAGATGGGTGGTTGGGCCAGTTTGGTAGCACGCGACGTTGACCGGTTGAAATCAGCTCTGCCCGGACTTCTCGAACTCGCAATTGGCGGCACGGCCGTCGGTACGGGTTTGAATTCGCATCCTGAGTTTGGCGAACGCGCGGCAAAGAAGATTGCGAAGTTAACAGGACTCCCGTTCGTTTCGCACCCGGATAAATTTGCGGCGCTTTCGGCGCACGATGAGTTGGTATTCGCGAGCGGCGCGTTGAAGACTCTCGCTGCGTCGTTGATGAAGATCGCGAACGACGTTCGCTGGCTTGCCTCAGGTCCGCGTGCTGGTTTGGGTGAATTGATCCTTCCGGAAAACGAGCCGGGTTCTTCGATCATGCCAGGCAAAGTAAATCCGACGCAGAGCGAAGCCTTGACGATGGTTGCTGTTCAGGTGTTTGGAAACGATCTCGCGACGAGCTTCGGCGGTTCGCAGGGCAATTTCGAGTTGAACGTTTACAAGCCGGTGATGATTCACAACTTTCTTCACTCAACGCGCTTGCTGCACGACGCGATCCGGAGTTTTGTCGAGTTTTGCATCAATGGTATTGAGCTGAACCGGGATCAGATCGACGCACATTTGAAAGCATCGCTGATGCTGGTTACCGCGTTGAACCCTCACATTGGTTACGACAAAGCCGCCCAGGTAGCGAAAAACGCTCACAAGAAGAAGATCAGTCTGCGCGCTTCAGCACTCGAACTCGGTTTTCTGACGGGTGAGGAGTTCGATCGACTGGTGAAACCGGACGAAATGACACACCCGTAGTTCGCAGATTCTTCAGTTGAAAGTTGCCGGATAAGAACGACAAAGTTAAAGAGAACGTCTGCGGCGAGTTTTACGTGGACACCTCGTGTATCGACTGCGATGTCTGTCGCGACACCGCGCCGGAGAACTTCACCCGCTGTGACGAAAACAACTACTCATTTGTCTTCAAGCAACCGGAAACCGAGGAAGAGCGTGCGATGTGTGAAGAAGCGATGACTTGTTGCCCGGTCGAAGCTATTGGGAACGATGGATAAGTCTTATAGGACCTATTCGACCTATAGGTCCTATAAGACGCTATAACTCGATCTTCACCAAGCCTTCTTCGATCTTCACCTTGAAGGTCCTGATCTTCTCCTGCACCGTGAGGCATTCACCACTCCGAACGTCAAACTGCCATCCGTGCAACCCACACTCAATGATGTGCCCGCAAAGTGCCCCTTCCGACAGCAGCGCGCCCCGATGCGGACAGAAGTTTTCGGTGGCATAGTATTCGCCATTCACATTGTAAACAGCTAACTCGTCGCCGTCAGGAAGCACTACGCTGATGCAGGCGCCGGGTGTGAGATCGCCGGTTGCGCCCACAATTAAAGTTTGCGTGGCGCTGCCCGGTGCTGGTGTATCGTCTGTTTCAGTATTGAATGATTGCATTCGATGGATGGTAACAAAACACGCAAGATCTTGCTTCCGGCACGTTCTCTACGTTCGCGGCCGATTAATCTCTCCGAAGCCGTGAGATTCGAGAAAACGGAAGGTGAGATTATGAAACGATTACTGACAACAACCAAAATGATTTTCCTGGTGCTGGCAGCTGCGACTGTGCTGCATGCCCAGGAGACCAGAAACACAGCCACCGACACGTCGAAGCGTCAGACAAAAGTTATGGTCACCGGCGATTCGAGAGTTCAGGCACAGCCCGACACCGCAATCGTGACGATCGCGGTTGTTACTCAAGGCAAGAGCGCGCTCGAGCCGCAACAAGAGAACGCTACGAAAACGGACGCTGTCGTGCGTGCACTGAAAACCGCGGCCGGAACAGGCGCAGAAGTTAAGACGAGCGGCTACAGCTTGCAACCAATGCGCGTCTATCGCGAAAACCAACCACCCACTATCACCGGTTACGAAGTGCGCAACACCGTCACGGTCACGATGACTGAGTTAGCGAGGGTCGGCAACGTACTAGATGCGGCCTCCCAGGCAGGTGCCAACGACGTCGCGGGTATCTCGTTTACGTTGCGACAGGATCGAGCGGCGCGCGATCAAGCGTTGCTGGAAGCAACACGCGAGGCAATGAGCAAAGCACAGGTAGTTGCTCGGGCACTCGGTGGTCGCGTCGTGGGTATTGTAGAGGTTCAGGCAGAAGGTTTTTACAGACCACCGCAACCCGTTTATCAAGTTGAAGCTTACGCGGCGAGGACTGGGGCCGGTGTTTCGACGCCGATAGAGGTTGGCTCGCTTGACATAACGTCGCGTGTGCAACTGGTTGCGATTGTAGAGTTGAATCTTTGATGGAGTTTTTTAAACCAACCCCCAATGCCCCCGAAGCATTTATGTTAATGGGTTAAGGAGGGAAGCAATGGCCAGGTACAGAAACGACCTCGACGATGAGAGGGATTATTACCCGAGAGAAGAGCGTATGAGACGCGAAGCATTGGGCTCCTATGAAGAACCGTACAGCCGTAGATCCCGGCCAGGTGACGATCGATGGTCCGATAGCGAACGCCGATCGGAATACGGCCGCGGCCGCTTTGGCGAGCGCGCCGACTATGAAAACGATGAGCCGCGCTACAGCCAGTCGCGCGAGCGTTCGGGTCAAGAGGACCGTTACGGCGATTCGGGACGGCGCAGCACGTTGCACGACCTGCGTGGCGATCTTTCGACAGGACGTCACAGGGAATACTACTCATCTGAGCGTTCACGGCTTCGCTGCCGCGACATCATGACGAAGGATCTCGCCGTGGCAACGCGCGACACACCGCTCGTTCAAGTCGCCTTGATGATGAAACAGGAAGACACGGGCGTGATTCCGGTTGTCGAGTATGACGTGATGGGTGGCAACGGCAAGACAGTCGAAGGTGATCGCGACCGCGACGATCGCAAATACGACAATCGTAACTACTCGCGCGGCAAACTAGTTGGTCTAATCACAGATCGCGACATCGTGGTGCGCGCGGTCGCTGAAGGCAAAGACTGCGTGAACACGCGGGCCCAGGACATCATGTCAGTGGACATTCACACTGCGCGGCCGAACGATCGCGTCGTTGAGGTTACCAGGATGATGGCCGACAAGCAGGTACGGCGCATTCCGGTTGTGAACGAAAACAACTATCTGTTGGGAATGATCTCGATGGCCGACATTGCACACGAAGTTAATGACGATCGCGAACTGGGCGAAGCATTAGAGGAGATTTCAAAGAGCACCTCATTTTGGAATCGAGTGTTCGGCTGATTCTTCTATAACATCCACAGACTGCACCTTGATTTACAATCCGTGTGGTCTGTGGATATTCTTTTGCCATGCGAAACGACGACCGTGATTTTTCGCTGATCCGCGGAGATCGGCGGGTGATACCGTCTGGGAGACTGTGGAACCCAGCCGCCGATGTGTATCAGTCAACAGAAGGCTGGATCGTGAAAATCGATCTGGCCGGTATTTGTTCTGATGAGTTGGAAATTCAGATCAGAGATTCCGTGCTGCGCATCAGCGGTTGCCGGCGCGACACGCATTATCGGGAAGAATTTGTTTATCAGCAGATGGAGATCACCTATAGCCGTTTCGAAAAGACGATTCAGTTTCCCGCACGGATCGAGGGAGCTTCACTTAAACGCGACTATCGTGATGGTTTCTTGATTATTGACCTCCATCGTGCCGACGAAGCTTAAGAGTATGGCGGAACCAACCCAACCAGCGAATCAAGTCGAACCGGCGAATCAGCCGGCGAATCAGCCGGCGAATCAGCCAGCGAATCAGCCGTTCGAGATCGCGGTGCTCGCGCTACAAAACCTGACTTTGTTTCCTGAGACAGTAGTACCGCTCGGCGTTGGACGGCCGCGCTCGATGTCCGCAGTTGAAGCTGCGCTTGCGACGCCGGAGAAGCTGCTCGGGAGCATCACTGTTCGTCCTGACCGTGCTGACGATACTGACGCCAAGGGCGAGGACCTTTTTCAAATCGGCACGTTGGTGATGATCAAGCGGATGGAACGCGCCGGCGACGCGATGCGCATTGTGGCCCAGGGCACCGAACGCATCCGCGTTCGAGAATGGAAACAAGAGGATCCACATCTGCGTGCCGTCGTCGAGATCATGCCCGAACCGCGCGTCGTCGATGCCGAACAAGTCGAGGCAACTAAACGAAACCTCCAGCAGATGATTCAGGAAGCTTTGAATCTACTGCCCAACGTTCCAACCGAAGTGCGGATCGCTGTGCTTGGTTCGGCCGATCCGGTCCGGTTGGCGTATTTCCTGGGTTCGATCCTCAATCTCGGCGTCGAAGAAGAGCAGAAGATGCTCGAATCGGAAACTGCCGACGAACTGTTGCGCCTCGCGCATGCAAACCTTGCTCGCGAACTCGAGATCATGCAATTGCGCTCGAAGATTGCTTCCGAAGCGCAGGTTGAGATGGACAAGGCGCAGCGTGATTACGTTCTGCGCCAGCAGATGCGCGCGATTCAGAAGGAGCTTGGTGAAGACGAAACGGGTGAGGCCGCCGAAGCACAGTTGTTACGTGAGCGGCTTGAGAAATCGGATCTTCCTGACGAGGTACGCGCCGAGGCTGACCGTGAGTTGAAACGGTTGGAGCGTTTGCCTCCGGCAGCGCCTGACTACCACGTCATCCGCACGTATCTCGAGTTTATCCTCGAGCTGCCGTGGCTGAAGTCGTCAGAAGACAAGTTGGAGCTCGCGGAAGCGCGGCGCATTCTCGACGAAGATCACTACGGGCTCGAAGATGT
>DASZDV010000370.1:0-13869 GCA_035941575.1 Pyrinomonadaceae bacterium | reverse complement strand
GAAGCAGGCTTCTCCGAAGGGACCATCATCAGGCGCATCGAGCAGTCGCCAGTCGAATTTGACCTTACAGCGAGCAAGTTGGAAGAGCTGCGCAAACGCCGCGTGAGTGACAAAGTCCTGGCCGCGATGAAGGCAGCCATGGGCGAGGGCAAGTAAACATCGGAGAAAAGAGTATGAAAGTACAGCGTTTCTTCGCATTGTTTATTTGTGCCGCGCTGTTGTTCTCGATCGCTACGGCACAACGTAGAACTCAGCAGGCCAAACCGAAGCCTGCGGCAAAGCCCGCGACACCGCAAAAACCCAAATCAGAACTCGAAAAAATGGGACCACCGCCACCGGTCCCGACTCTCAAGAAGCAACCGGAACAGGAAGTGAGCCCGGGCGATGTCGTTTCCGTCGACACGACGGAAGTAATGTTCCCCGTGACAGTGCGTGATTCACAAGGAAGGCTGATCAATGATCTGACGCGCAACGACTTTCGCGTCTACGAAGACAATCGTTTGCAACCCCTGAGCGATTTGGCTTTGCGGCAGGTCCCGGTCGATGTGGTGTTGATGGTTGACGCATCGTCCTCAGTAGCGCGCAATCTCGACGATTTTCGGCGTGCCGCTGAAGGCTTTGCTGGACGTTTGCAGGCAGACGATCGCATCGCCCTGATCAAGTTCGACGATCGTGTAGAACTGTTGCAGGATTGGACCAAGAGCCGTTTCCAACTCAAGCGGGCGCTGAATCGTATCGAGCCAGGGATGTTTACGCGTTTCAACGACGCGCTGCTGCTTGCTTCGCGCGAGCAGTTTGGAGCTGTTACCAAATCGCGCCGGGCCGTGATCGTTTTGTCAGACGGCATTGACAGTGGCCGCGGCATGTCTACGCTCGAAGCTGCGTTGCAAGCGCTGATACAAGCGCAAGTCACCGTGTATGTCGTCAGCAATACGGAGATCTCGCGCGCCAGCAAACGTGCGGAACTCGATCAGCTTCTCGGCACGACCGGTGGGGCTGCACAGTTCAACCAACTGCGAATTGATGACCTGCGTGAAGGCTTACGCGTCCTCGATCAAAGTGAACACAACCTGGCCCAAGTTGCTGCGGCAACTGGCGGCCGGCTCTATAAGCCAACAACTTTTGATGCCCTGGAGTCGACTTACGCGGAAGTAGCAGACGAACTGAGACATCAGTACGCGCTCTACTTTACACCGCTGAACAAAACACGTGACGGAAGCTTTCGCCGTGTGCGCGTTGAGACTGCGAATCCGGCCTACAAGCCACACACGCGTGTCGGCTATTTCGCACCTAAGACATAAACCCCGTTGTGATCCGTGTCATCTTTGTGGAAACAACTTGCCCCTTCTCTGATGATTCTCCTTTCCGGGTTTGTCTGTGCTCAGGCCCAGGATGAAAAACCGTCGCTCATTCTTAAAGGCGATCGACCGCTCGTCGTTGACGAAGTTTCCGAGTCAAGTGACGGCTACTGGTTCAGGCGCGGCAACGTCACTACGTTCATCGATCGAGAACGCGTGATACGCGTTGACTATCCGAAGCCGCCCGCCGCAGCCGAGGATCCCGCACCGCTCGAGGGAAAAGGCAAGTGGCGACTCGCTGACGCGCAAAAAGTTCAGGACTTCTTTATTGCTAAATTCAAGAAGCCTTTACCGCTGACGGCCTTCGGACAATCGGATCTTCATACGCGTTGGGGATTGGACCATCGCAACGGTATGGATGTCGGTCTTCATCCCGACAGCGTCGAAGGTCGCGCACTGATCGAATTTCTGCGCAACGAATCGATTCCCTTTCTGGCCTTTCGCGGCCCTGTTCCCGGCGTGGCGACGGGCCCTCACATCCACATTGGAAACAGATCGCCGCGAGTTTCCAGTCGCTAGTGGTTCGATCGTTCCGCATTTCCCGTGTGAGGTAATAACCGTGACGAAATTCATCGAAGTCGCCCACCCTGAAGGCGGCAGACTTTTGGTCCATGTCGATCACATTACGAGCGTTCACTATCGTCCGGGCGACGGAGACGTCAAACCACGTCTCGGTCTTGACCTTGACGAGCGAGTGAACGACATCGTGGTCTTTGGCGATGAGGCTGAACAGGTGTGGAAAAAGTTGCGGGAGTTCATGGGAGAAACTTAATTAGCCTTCTCTGATAACGGATGCTGGATCAGAACCCGACAACGAAATCTGTTTCCACCCGCGACTCACTTTCAGAACAGTGGATCGATCTGCGGTTGATCTCGGGTATGCGCGTGGTGCTCGGAACTTCAGCGCTGCTCGTTTCCGTGCTCGGTGCTGCGCCTCGACCCTGGGCCCTACCAACGCAGATCGCGCTGGTTTTTTACTCATTGTACGGGCTGCTGATCTATCACCTTGCGGTACGCCGTAATCCGATCGCAGCGCACAAGCTTATCCCGTGGCTCGACCTGCTGTGGTATCTGCCGCTCATCGCGTTCAGTGGTACCAACGGGACTTTCTACTACTTCTTTTTCTTCGCGATCGTGGTCGCCTCTTTCAGTTGGGGCCTCACGGATGGATTGCGGCTAACTTTAGCGTCGGCAGTGGCCTATACGATCATAGGTTTGTTCCTGAGGCGTGGCCGAGCGCTTCACATGAACGAGCTCTTGATGGCACCCATCGGATTGCTCACTTTCGGCTACATCATCGCGCGTTGGGGCGGTTATCACACGGAACTGAAGAACCGGCTGAAGCTCTTGAAAGATGTGACGGTCTTTTCGAACCCGCGGTACGGCATCGATCGGACCATCAAAGCGATCCTGGAGAGTGTTCGTGCCTTCTACGATGCCGAGGCGTGCATGCTCGTTATTCCGGGCAAGCCTGCGGCTGAGAGTTACCAGATGTATCGCGCCACGCGCGGCATTGCGCCCAGTCGTTCGGCGCCACCGGAAATCGGTCGCGACGCTGCCACTCAGTTTCTTGCACCGTCACTCGACCATGCAGTGATCTACAAGCGCAATCGCACATCGCAAACGCGGCTGTTCGACGTGAAAACAAGAGTGTTCTCGGATACCGCGTGCGACGAGGCCGACAAACTCGCCGGAATGCTCGACGCGCAAAGATATCTTTCTGTTCCGGTCTATTATCGCCATCAACCTGTCGGGCGTTTGTACATCATCAATGGTCCGAATCGGATAGATACTCCGGACATGGAGTTCATGTTGCAGTTGATGGACCACGTGACTCCGGTGATGGAAAACATTCGCCTCATCGACAACCTTGCTTCCGATGCCGCCGAACAGGAAAGACGTCGCATCGCGGCCGACATTCACGATAGCGTCATCCAACCGTATCTGGGGTTGCAATTTGGATTGTCCGCACTGGACCAAAAGCTTGAATCAGGAAACACTTCGGTGCGCGGCGACATTCAGGAGTTACTCGAGTTAACCAATCAGGAACTCGGCGAGCTGCGTCGCTTCGTTTGGGGCTTGCGCGCGGGCGAAGAGCGGATGGATGTGTTGCTGCCGGCCATCGAACGTTACGCCGAAAGGTTTTCTATCGTTACCGGAATCAAGGTTGACGTTGAGGCGCGCGGTAAGGTGAAGGTCAACGATCGGTTGGCCGCGGAGCTGTTTCAGATAGTGGCTGAAGGCCTGAGCAATGTAAGGCGTCACGCCTTTTGTCGCGATGCGCGTGTTGAGATATCGTGTAAGAACAGTTCGCTGTTGTTGCAGATTAAGAATAGTCGCCCACGCGCCAACCCGGAGATTGAAAAGGGTGACGGCAATGAGATTCTTAAGCCTTTCCGGCCTCACTCAATCGCCGAACGAGCCGCATCACTGGGCGGCGATACACAAGTCTTCGTTGATGAAAAGGACTACACTGTTGTAAGCGTTGGCATACCTCTTTAGAGACCCTCATCATGACTGAACGTCCCCCAATCACAATCATGATCGTCGACGACCACGTCGTAATTCGTAGTGGACTCCGCATGTTGATTGAGCACGATCAACAAATGCGGGTGATCGCGATGGCCGGCAATCAGGCCGAGGCCCTGGAACGCGCAGCCTCGGAGAAACCTGACGTAATCATTCTCGACCTGTTGCTCGGTGACGAAGATGCGCTCACCTTTTTACCGGAGCTCTGCGAGGCGAGTCCGAAGTCTCGTGTGCTTGTGCTGACGGGCGTGCAGAATCCCGATTCACACCGCGGCGCGATTCGACGCGGTGCGATGGGCATCGTGCTCAAAGAACACGCGGCGGACCAACTGCTCAAAGCGATCAAAAAGGTCTACGAAGGCGAAGTGTGGATCGAACGCTCGATGATGGGCAGCATGATCCAGGAGATTACTAAGCCCGCGATGGTCAATCCTGAACTCGCAAAGATCGACTCGTTGACTGAACGCGAGCGTGAAGTCATTGCTTTGGTCGGCGAAGGTTTGAAGAACAAGCAGGTCGGCGAGCGCTTGTTTATCAGTGAGACGACGGTAACCCACCACCTCAGTTCCGTCTTTTCCAAACTCGACGTTTCTGATCGTTTGGAGTTGATCATTTACGCCTTTCGCCACGGTTTGGCCAAGATGCCTCAATAAATTAAGCGCTTTGTCACGCTTGGCAGGATACTGCCATCGCACTTCCTCAAATCTGCCTCCTTTCCTGCCAGATAAATGGGCAAGAAACTCCATTGTCACTGTTCTGGCACACCCTCCATAATCGATTTGGTCCTCACGGATTCAGAATGCAGCCTGCACCTGTCAAAATCCGAGTCCTGATAGTTAACGATCAACTTATAGTGCGCGAAGGCCTGCGCATGCTGATCGAGAATCATCCGGCAACCAAAGTAGTTGCGATGGCCAGCACACGATCCGAAGCGCTCGAGATAGTGGCGCGCGAGTCGATCGACGTTGTCATCGTGGACCTGGAGTTAGGTGGCTTCACAGCGATTTCGTTCGTTCCGCAACTACGCGACGCAGCAAAAAAAGCCCGCATTCTCGTGTTGACGAGTTCACGCGATCCGGAAATCCATCAGAAGGTGGCTCAGCTCGGTGCGATGGGTGTGGTGCTGAAAGAAAACGCTGCTGAGCTTCTGCTCAAAGCGATTGAGAAGGTTCACGTTGGCGAGGCATGGCTCGATCGAATGACTCTCGGAACTCTTTTGTGGCGAATGTCGCACCACGACATTGACTCACTCGATCCTCAAGCGAAGAGAATCTCATCCCTCAGTGATCGAGAAAGGCAGGTGATCGTTCTGATCGCCGAAGGCCTCAAGAACAGACAAATTGCAGAGCGGCTCTTCATCAGCCCGACTACCGTCACGCACCATCTCAGTTCGATTTATTCAAAGCTGGGAGTCACGGATCGGCTTGAACTAGTGATTTACGCTTTTGCAAATAAGCTCGCGAAAATGCCCGAACCTCTCTGAAGGCCCGCCCGCCAGCACCTTACTGCCAACCAGTTGTCACAAACTGGCATGAACGTGCCAAAGGTCCAAGCTCGAAAAAACCGAGAATGCTGCCGTTGCAATCGGCATACAACTCCGTTGCAAGAAGATCGCAATCAAAATACGATCCGCACGCCGAAAAAACCGGTGATCCCAAGCGCGACGCTGAAGCCCAGTTGCGTTGCTTAGTTCTCAGTTTCGGTCACCGCTGTTTCTCGTGCGACGCTTCCCAAACCGCGCAAATGCGTCGCCCGCAAGCTTCTGACGAGCGGAAATAAGCGACCTCCGGCAGGTTCCAATTCCGCAAAAACTCTATGGCTTTACAAGCCGTCATCGTCTCTACCCTCGACCGCAGGGTGTCCCCACGTACACGCAGAAGGAGTGCCTAATGAGAGCCCAATCCACTACCCATCATTCTAGATCCGCAACTACACGCTCATTCACATGGCGTAAAGCAGGCGTGTCATCGGTTGTTGCGATGTTTTTGCTCAGTGTCGCGGTAGTCGCGTCCGCAGTGTCGGCCGGCTACGTTGCAACGAGCTATCTCAGCAAAAAGACTGAGAAGACTCCGGCGGCATCAACCGGCCAGAGCAAACCGCGTTTTGAGATGCGCAAGGCAAACGCATCAACGGCATTCGTCAATGCGGATGATGATTCTCCCGTGACGCTGGCAACAGACAAGTTCGATTATCAACCCGGCGAATTTGTCAAAGTTTCAGGTACTGGATGGCTGCCAGGCGAGACTGTGAATCTTCTCTTTCATGAACGGCTCGATGATCCATTCCATCAAGACATCACGCTCACTGCGATCGCAGATGCTCAAGGCAATATTTTTAATGATCAATACCAACTAGAGGAACATGATAAGGGCGTCAGTTACCTCCTAAAAGCTACGGGTACTCAGTCCGGCTACTCCGCCCAGGTCTATTTCACTGATGCGGCGTCTGCGACATTGGACCAATGCGCGAATGGGTCGCTGACCAGTCCGGATGCGACGCCGTGTCAGGGTGGCGACGCCGGTGGTGAAGGATGGGTAAACGGCAACCTTGGAGAGAGCAAGTCACATTATGCTGAAGGAGACTCGATCTCTTATCGAATGGTGTTCAGCGACCTGACACTCGGAACACACAACGTCACCATTGAATGGGACACGACTAAGAGCGGCAAGCACGCACTCGATTACCTCACCACTTACAACCGGTCAGTAGACTCGAATCCATGTGAGGGCATTGCGGGTTGCAATCAGGGTGTCTTCAGCGCGTTCGCAATTCCGGCCGATCCCCAGGTCACCGGCGCAGGCGTGACGCCAGTGGCAGGCGACTTCAGACTCTTCGGCGGCACCATCACGGGCGTCAGCGCATACAGCTATCCAGATGGCGCGGGCTTTGCCGGAGACAAGAGTGCGCGAATCACAATCACGTTCACCGCCACTGTCGGAACTCCGGTTTTGGCGTGGGGCGGACACATTGCAACGCGACTTGATTGGGGTTTGAGCAATTCGGCAGTATCGATCTCCGGCTCGCCTTATCACACGCGCCTGATCGATCTTGACGGCAGTGGTGGTAATCAGGATCGCTCCATCTCAGCAGCAGCGGTCATCTTCCCGGCCACCATCACCATCATCAAAGACGCCGTGCCTAACAATGCACGTGATTTCAACTTCTCGACTACCGGCGGCTTAACGCCGTCGAGCTTCACGCTGGATGATGACGCGGATCCGACTAATTCCAACACACAACTGTTCAGTAACATTCTTGTGACTGCGCAGGGCGGCAACAGTTACACCGTGACTGAGACGCCGGTTACGGGGTGGACTTTAAGTTTCAATAATCCGATCTGTACTGTGACCAGTCCCAACGGCGGTAGCCAAACCGCCGCTACGAACGGGGTCAACATCAATTTGCGTGAAGGTGAGAACGTCACGTGTACGTTCATCAATACTTTACTCAAGGGCAGCATCAAGGTCGTCAAGCAAACTCTTCCGGAGGGAAGTTCTCAGGCGTTCGTATTCACACCGAATTACGATGCGAACACATTCTCGCTGACTGACAATGGTTCGAAGACCATCGGGGATTTGGTTCCAAGTGCCGAAGGCGGTGGTCCTTTTTCAGTCACTGAAGCGGCCGTCAGCGGGTGGACCTCAGACGGCGGTGTCTGCGACAACGGGACGCCAAACAACATCACTGTCGTTGGGGGCCAAACAACGACATGTACTTTCACCAACACCAAAACGCCAAAACTGACGGTTATCAAGCATGTCATCAACAACAACGGCGGAACAGCCGAGGCCGACGATTTCACGATGAACGTCACGGCGATCAATCCAAGTCAGTCGTCGTTCCCAGGCGCGGAGTCTCCGGGCACAACAATCACTCTCGATGCCGGTTCTTACAGCGTTGGTGAAACCGGGCCATCAGGGTATACCTCCAGTTCATCAGCGGGCTGCTCCGGAACTATCGCTCCCGGCGATGAAAAGACTTGTACGATCACCAACGACGATCAGGCGGGCACGCTGATCGTTAAGAAGGTGGTTATTAACGACAATGGGGGAACGAAGATCGCCACCGACTTCAGCTTCCAGGTTAACGGTGGGTCGGCAACGGCATTCTTACAAGATGGCGGCGACCAACTTAAGGGCAAGAACACGCTCTCAGTCAACGCCGGCACTTACAGCGTCACCGAGCCTGCCGTAACGGGTTACACCACCACTTACGACAATTGCAGTAACGTTGCCGTCGGTAACGGCGAAGAAAAGACCTGCACCATCACCAACAACGATCAGCAAGGAACACTGATCGTTAAGAAGATCGTTATCAACGACAATGGCGGTACGAAGATCGCTACCGACTTCAGCTTCCAAGTCAATGGTGGGTCCGCCACAGCGTTCTTACAAGACGGCGGTGATACGTTAAAGGGCAAGAACACCTTGACAGTCAACGCAGGCAATTACACTGTCACTGAGCCTGCTGTTACCGGTTACACCACGACTTACGACAACTGTAGTAACGTCGCTGTCGGTAACGGTGAAGAGAAGACTTGCACCATCACGAACAACGACCAGGCCGGCACGCTCATCGTTAAGAAGTTAGTGATCAACGACGATGGCGGCACGAAGGTCGCCACCAACTTCAGCTTCCAGGTTAACGGTGGCTCAGCAACTGCGTTCCTGCAAGATGGCGGCGATACGCTGAAAGGCAAGAACACGTTAACAGTGAACGCAGGCACTTACACCGTCGCTGAGCCGGCTGTAACTGGTTACACCACCACTTACGACAATTGCTCTAACGTCGCGGTTGGCCTCGGTGAAGAAAAGACCTGCACCATAACTAACAACGATCAGCCTGGCACGTTGATCGTTAAGAAGGTGGTCATAAACGACAACGGCGGCACGAAGATCGCCACCGACTTCAGCTTCCAGGTTAACGGCGGCTCGGCAACAGCGTTCCTGCAAGACGGCGGTGACACGCTCAAAGGCAAGAACACGCTAAGCGTTAACGCAGGGACTTACACCGTGACCGAACCTGCCGTAACTGGCTACACCACCACTTACTACAATTGCAGCAACGTGGCTGTTGGCAATGGTGAAGAGAAGACCTGCACGATTACCAACAACGATCAAGCTGGCACGTTGATCGTTAAGAAGGTGGTTATCAACGACAACGGCGGCACGAAGATCGCCACCAACTTCAGCTTCCAGGTTAATGGAGGCTCAGCAACCGCGTTCCTCCAGGACGGCGGTGACACGCTAAAGGGCAAGAACACGCTATCCGTCAACGCAGGCACTTACAGCGTCACCGAGCCTGCTGTAACTGGCTACACCACCACCTACGACAACTGCTCTAACGTTGCTGTTGGCAATGGTGAGGAAAAGACCTGCACCATCACCAACGACGACCAGGCGGGCACGCTCATCGTTAAGAAGTTGGTTATCAACGACAACGGCGGCACGAAGATCGCCACTGACTTCAGCTTCCAGGTTAACGGCGGCTCGGCAACAGCGTTCCTGCAAGACGGCGGTGACACGCTCAAAGGCAAGAACACGCTAACCGTGAACGCAGGCACGTACACTGTTACGGAACCCGCTGTAACGGGCTACACGACCACTTACGACAACTGCAGTAACGTCGCTGTAGGCAATGGTGAAGAGAAGACCTGCACGATCACCAACAACGATCAAGCTGGGACGTTGATCGTTAAGAAGGTGGTTATCAACGACAACGGCGGCACGAAGATCGCCACCAACTTCAGCTTCCAGGTTAATGGCGGCTCAACAACCGCGTTCCTGCAAGATGGCGGTGACACGTTGAAAGGCAAGAACACTCTCTCGGTTAACGCCGGCAACTACACCGTCACAGAGCCTGCCGTAACAGGCTATACGACGACGTATTACAACTGCACTAACGTTGCGGTTGGAAACGGCGAGACCAAGACCTGCACGATCACAAACAACGACCAGCCGGGCACGTTGATCGTCAAGAAGATCGTTATCAACGACAACGGTGGGACGAAGATCGCTACTGACTTCGGCTTCAAGGTTAACGGCGGGTCGACAACCGCCTTCCTCCAGGATGGCGGTGATACACTTAAGGGCAAGAACACGCTAACGGTTAACGCCGGCACCTACAGCGTCACAGAGCCCGCCGTGTACGGCTACACCACTACTTACGACAACTGCTCTAACGTGGCTGTTGGCAATGGTGAAGAAAAGACCTGCACCATCACGAACAACGATCAGCCCGGTACGATCATTATCGAGAAACTGATTAAGCCGGCTGGTTCGCTGACGAGCTTCAGCTTCCAGACGACCGGAACAGGTTACAACTCCTTCTCGTTGTCGGGTGGTCAAAACAATACCCAACCGCTGAACGCCGGCAACTACACAGCCAAGGAGCTGGTCCCACTCGGCTGGGTACTCACCGGAATCGGTGGTTCAACCGATCCAAATACACCATTCAACTGCATCATCACGGGTAGCGGCGGCAGCACGGGTGTTGGTGATTTGAATACACAGACCGTCTCGATCACTTTGAAGATCGGAGACACGGTGAAATGTATCTTCGAAAACACCGGCCAGGGCGTAACCCGAACCCAGGGCTTCTGGGCCACGCACCCGCAGCTTGCGAATATCGCGTGGTTCGGCGGCACTGCCTTTGGACATACATTCCCGGGCGTGGCTAATGTCGCGGGGATCGGCGATACCACCTTCTGTAATCCGGTCAAAAAAGACATCAACTCCCTCGGGAGACTGATGGGTGGTTTCTGGAGTGATGTCTCGAAGACGACAACTGGAGCCAAACGCTCCGCAACCGATCAGGCGAGAATGCAACTGCTGCAACAGCTTCTTGCGGCGGAACTGAACGCCTCCGCCTTTGGCAGTGTCCCGGGCTCGGGCTCATTCGCTGCCTGGGAGACGGCGTATTGCAGCGGCAATGCGAACGACCTAAAGACGGCTCAACAACAGGCCGCGTCGTTCAATACCAACGGTGACAGCGGGCAGTTCACGCCCGGGACGTCGGCTGACAGCAAAGCTGCGAGAGCGATTGCGGATCTGGTGTTCTGGAACGTTCTCCCGTGACGTCGCCAGTGTCGCTCCCCTGTACCCCGACACGGGAGAGCGAATCGAAAGGGGCTCGAGCAATCGGGCCCCTTTTCTTACGTAACTATGCTGGCAGGATCCTGCCACATCACACTAGCGGAAAATCCTGAGTTACTGCTAGGGAAATCGGCAAGGACCTCCGTTGTCGATGTTTTGTAACATGTTCATAATAAAAAAGTTCCAATTGCCAGCTAAGTCGGCTCTTAACGAGCGCTGGTAGTAACCGTAGCAAACTCAAAAGAATAACCTCAATGCTCCTACTGAAGACTGTGTCGGGCCGCCTCCGAGAATTTTTCCGTGGCCGGCAAACAGCAGTTAGCGACCGTACTGGCGCCGGCCCGCGCAATCTGCTGGTTGTCGATGATGAAGAATCGATTTGCTTTTCGATGCGCGAATACTTCTCTCAACACGGTTACCACGTCGATACCGCTCGAGAGATGGACGAAGCCGAGGGGTTGATTCGAGATACTGACTACATAGTCATCATTCAGGATCTGCGTCTGGGTTTAACTCGACACCCTGACGGCATCGAGATCATCAAGCTTGTTCACAAACGTAACCCCGACACACGCATCATCGTCCTCACGTCATACGGAACGAAGGAAGTGGAAGAAGAGGCGCGCCGCGCTGGAGCGGATGCGTTCCTGCGCAAGCCAAAACCACTGTCGCAGGTCGCGCAGGTAATTCAGGGTTTGATTGAGTCACCCCGGGCCCGCACGGTTCGCGTGTAAGCGACGCCTTCGGTTCCCGTGGGTTTCATGCTGACGTCAGGACTGGCCCAGATGTCCTGGCGTCTTGGAAGTTAACCGTCAGAATCCCGAAGTCGGTTCTGAGAGGGCGACGTCGGGATACACCCGACCGGTGCTTCCAAAGGAGGGCTCGGCTGTGTCCGAGCCCTCCAATTTTTTGCCCTTCGCGTGCCAAGCAGTTTGTCGCTGACCGGTGAAGCGGTGTTGATTACGCGCCGCGCCTCTTTTTTCGTTTTACATTCGCCCAACTGCTCGCCAGCGAGCAGTTGAGATGAGTGAATTCGCTCCTCAACCCTTCGCTGTTGAATGGCTAAATACTGTCGCTACAAGGTTTCTCTCACTAGCAGGATCCTGCCAGACTGTGGCCCATCGATTGCTACTTTCGGTGCACACGAAACTACGCTCGTGGAGTCTTCTTCTCGCGCGAGGATTGGGGCCATCGTGCGGCTTCCTCATTCCGAAGTTTTGTAAAACAACGTAACCCGTGCCCAGTGGCTTGAGTGGCGTGTTGTTCGGCTTGGCAGACCGAAAGCGCCAGCTCCCGCAGTTTATTTCCATCTTCCAGCAGGAGATTAGACAAGATGACCCCCACCCCGACCTCTCGTTTTCGTTCGCTTTCCCATCGAACAATTCGAATCGCAGTTCTTCTGAGTTTGGTTGCTATCGCCGTAGCGGTCTTAGCTTCGACTCGCTCTTCCGCGCGTTCACTCGGTGAGCGACTCGTTGCCGGCGCCATAGCCATCATTACGGGGGCACCGGAAGCGAAGGTTGCGCCAACGAATCCCACGCTCGCGCCGGAACTCGCAGAAGCGCCGCAGACGCAAAGCTCAACGACGACAGCTCGGCGTGGTCATACAGCGACGCGTTTAGCTGATGGTCGTGTATTGATTGCTGGTGGTGACAACGCTGGGGGAGGCTATTTAAGCGAGGCGGAAATCTTCGATCCCGTGAGCGGCACATTCTCGGCAGTCGGGTCTATGGCGACAGGCCGTTCTGAACACGCCGCTGTCAATTTGGCCGATGGAAAAGTTTTGGTCATGGGCGGGCGCACCGCGCTCGGGATAACAAGTGCCACGGAAGTTTTTGATCCGGCCACTGGAACATTCAGCAGTGGACCAACCATGAGCGTCGCGCGTGCAGGACACAGCGCGACGCTTTTTGCTGATGGGCGTGTGTTCATCGCTGGTGGCGATGCAAATGGCAGCGCTGAGATTCTTGATTCCGGTAGTTTCACGCGCGTTGCGGCGAATCTGATTACTGCTCGTGCAAAGCATTCAGCCGCATTGTTGCTGGATGGTCGAGTGTTGGTTGTTGGTGGACGTGACACCAATGCCGCAGATCTGTCTTCTATGGAAGTTTTCGATCCTGCCGATCAGAGTTTCTCAAGCGTCGGTGACCTGACAATGGGGCGTGTACTGCCTCACGTGCGCGTATTGTTTGACGGCAAAGTACAGATTATCGGCGGCAACAACGATGAGTCGATGGAGATTTACGATCCCGTTACGCGCGAGCTTGGTGCGTACGCGCACGTGTTGCCCGCAACCGATACTTGTACGGGTCTTCGTCCGGGCATTCTGGCTTCGCAAACGCGTGCAGCGCTGTTTCATAACGGCCAATCCGATGCTCTGCTCGATCGATCGGGTCATACGATCAACGAACTTCCCGGATCCATCCAGGCATTAGTCCTCGGCGGCGCGAACAGTGGTGGAATCGTGCTTGATTCCAGTTCGCTCCTGACTAGTTCTCCCTCGAGTATCAGTACCGACAAGCTGGATTATGCGCCTGGTGAGACAGTGAATATTTCCGGTCGCGGGTGGCAGCCCGGCGAAACCGTTCGTCTAAAGATTCACGAGGATCCGCACACACCTCAGGAGAGAGGCTTCGATATCGCAGCCGATAGTAATGGCAGTTTTGTCGGGACTTACCTGGTCCAGGACTACGATCTGAGCATGAAGTTCATTATCAGCGCGAGAGGTCTAACTTCTGGTTGGAACGCGCAAACGACATTCACTGATGCGAATAATGATGCGCATGTGGCGCCAGGATGGGCCGCGACAAATTCGACTGTTACGTTCAATACGCTCTATCGCGTCACCACAGGCGGAACAGTTCAGCACGTCAGGATTACGCTGCCAG
>DASZDV010000369.1:0-1756 GCA_035941575.1 Pyrinomonadaceae bacterium | reverse complement strand
GAATCCGAAAACTGTTTTGCGAGCCGGTTATGGTTTGTACTGGGATCCGTTGCCTGCGCGCAGCCAGTACGCACAGAACGATCTCGAGGCCACGACCTGGCCCGATGCGACAGCTTTCTCAGGTAATGCGAATGCCAGCGTCAACTTCACGAACGGCACCGCGTTCAACATCATCCAGCTTCAGTCGCAGGGTTTCGCAACACCGCTGCCAACAACCAATCCCTGGACGGTCGGTGGTTTTCCCAATAATCCGAATTACAAGGATCCATATTCACAGCAGTGGCACGTCGAAGTGCAACGTGAACTAACGCCGACGTCGATGATCTCGGTGGCTTACGTCGGCAGCAAGAACGGACGGCTGCCGTACGCGGGCTTCGCAAATGCCGCGCGCCAGGCGTCACCGAACGGCACGCCCAACTCAGTAATCGATGCGTTGCGATTAATGCCGTGGGTCAGCGCGAATTTCACGTACACGACCAACATCGGTTACTCGAACTATAACGCGCTCGAATCGAAGTTCCAAAGGCGCTTGTCGAAGGGACTCAGCACGTTGATCTCATACACGTGGAGCAAGTCGATCGACGTCAGCAGCGGCTACTTCAATGTTGAGAATGGACCAGGCGGCAGCGCGACGATTCAGAACTACTACGACCAGAGCACCGCACGCGGAGTTTCGTCTTACGACATTCCCCATTTCCTTTCGTGGGCCACGGTTTACGAGTTGCCCACAGGCAAAGGGAAGCGATGGTTCCGCAGCGGCCCCGCGTCGTGGGTTCTCGGCAACTGGCAAACCAACTTCATCATGCAGGCACGCTCGGGCGCGCCTTTCAACCTGGGGGTCTCGGGTGATTTTGCTAATCTTCGAGGGAGTGCGCCGGGGAACGCACCTGCAAACTATCTGCGTCCGAATGTGATTGCGGATCCGTTTGTGGCGGGTCCAGTGGCGGCCAATCCGGATCCTCTCTGTCAGAAGACAATCTCGCAGGGTGGCAAAGCGGCGGATGCGGTGCATACGATCGCGAGTTGGTTCAATCCATGCGCGTTTGGCATTCCGTCAGGTTCGTTCGGAAATCTCGGTCGCAACGTGTTCCGCGGCAAGGCCGTCTTTAATACAGACCTGTCGTTGTTCAAGAGTTTTCCGATTCGCGAGAACTGGGAATTACAGTTCAGAACCGAAGTCTTCAACGTCTTCAATATTCAGAACTGGGACACGCCCGCGAATGCAAACCTGACGTTGAACACGAATGCAACAACGCTCTCGAACAATGTCGGGCGCATCACGAACCTCGCTGCGGGAACGAACCCGCGGCAGATCCAGTTTGGTTTGAGGCTGATGTTTTAATGCTCGTTACCCGTGCCATCAGGATTGTGGCAGTTACAGCAGTCCTGATGCTGCCGGGTATTTCAGCAGTTTGGACATCAGCCCAAACAAACCCTCCTCGTGTCTTCATTCTCGACGCGAAACAACTCAATTCCGATCTGGGCAAGATCGAACGCGACGCTCAAAAGACGTTGCTGAGTGGTCCTTTCTCCGTCACCACTAAAACCGTTACGCCGCCGAGTGGCGATAAACGCGACTACATGAGCCAGGCGCCTTACTTCTGGCCCAACCCCGCGACCAAAGAGGGGCTTCCTTACATTCGCCGCGACGGCGAGCGCAATCCGGAAATCGACAAGATCAACAACCATCGCGTGTTGGATCAGATGGAAGCGGCAGTGGAGACGCTTGCTCTCGCTTACCACTTGAAACGTGATG
>DASZDV010000368.1:0-11176 GCA_035941575.1 Pyrinomonadaceae bacterium | reverse complement strand
ACGTTGTCGGAACGAAAGACGTAAGCGTTTTCGACTGTAAACGGGCGAAACATATCGAACGCTTCGGTAGTCTCGCGCGTCATCTCTTCAACGCGTTCGACACTACTCTTCACGAGATCGATCGCTTCGCCGACGCGACCGCCACCCCAACGCGGCCGCATGCGCTCGAGCAACGACGACGCTTTCTTCGCAGTCGCGTTGAACATCGGCACCGATGTGTTTTCGAATCTCGACACTGTGACCGTCCGTGGCTCCATGCGCGCAGCGATACGGTTCAGAATCTTGACGCCGGTATCTTTTTCTTCGAAGTGCCTTCGCTTATCGAGCCCGCAGAGACCGACAATCCTTTCCATGTTGTTGGCGTTGGCATCGCCGGTGGCTGCCTGAAACACCAATGGTGGCTCTTCGACGCACGCCTGTGCGGAGACCGCGAGCATAACTGACGCGACCTGGTCCACTGGCGTGATGTCAAGAATCAGTTTTGGATCCGCGGGAATCTGTGTCTGCCCTTTGCGAATCAGAAAGATGATTGGCGCGGTGGTAGTGAAGCCTTCGTTCCAGCCGGGAAACGGATACGACATTGCGGACTCGACAATACTCGGCCGCACGATGCTGCGCACCATTTCCGTTTCGGCAGCAACGAGCTGCTCGCCGAGCGACTTGGTGTACGTGTAGATGTTGGGCCAACCCCAGTAAGCTGCGCGCTCGACGCCGAGGTCGGTCAGGCGAGTGCGCGTCCAGACTTTTCGTTCGCGAGCGACGGCGAGTCCGAGAGCGTCAGGATCGTCGACGTCACGTCCTTCTTCGTTGAGTCGTTTGCGAGCGAGCTCGCGAAAACGCGCGGTCATCATTGCGTCGCGGGCTTCATCGCGCACGCGATCCGCCAGTTTGGCGCAGTCGGCGATCTCCTGGTCCACGGAGAACTGCACGCCCTTCATTTCGCTTTCGTTTTTGCGTGGGAAATAACCGATTACGGGATCGCTTTCCCAAACCGCGCCGGAGCGATTGCCGGCGACGAAGCAAGTGGAAACGTGGACCAGCGCCGGACGCTTCATCCGTCGCGCAAAGGCAATCACGTTCTGCGTGCCGACGACGTTCGTGCGCAGGCCGCTCTCGAGTGTGGGATTGAAAGTTACATGACCGGCGGAGTTGATGATGACGTCGATATCGTCGGCGATTGCCTGCGCCTCTTCTTCGCTGTAACCGAAGTTCGTATCGGCGATGTCGCCGCCTTTAACAACGATCTTGTCCTGGATAAAGCCGTCGAGCGCTGAACCGTAACGCTCGCGCAGGGGATCGAACGGAGGAGCAGTGACGATGTTGTTCCAGAAGCGTGTCTCCGACTCTTCCTGTGAACGCGCGCGCACCGTCAGGTAGATCTTGCCGACGTTCGGAAAACGATGCAGCAGCATGCTGAGCGTCACCTTGCCGAGGAAGCCCGTGCTGCCAATCAGGAAGATTTTCCGGTCTCTGTAGATCTCTGTCGGTGAAAGCTTCATAACTATTCCATATCTGCGATGCCGATCATCGGTTGATGCAGCATCGTGATTTGAGCCGAATTGCCCATATAACTGCGAGCCATCGCAATGGCTTCAGTCAAATTGTCTGCGCGTTCCCAACCGAGAATCCCCGGCACATGCGCGTTCTCACAGCCCGCGGCAATCACGCGCCCAACGTGCTGGCGGCCGTTTTCTCCCCAGTACCACATGAAGAATGGATGCGCGCCGTGATAGGCGTTGCCGCGCCGGTACATCTCGATATAACTCGGATTCGTCGCAAACTCGCGTTCGTACTTTTCCCGCAGCGTAAAAGCGTCTCGCGTTTCCGGTAGCAGTCGATGGAAAAACTCGATGTAACTCGGGTGAAAATCGTGATCGAAGTCGTCGTAACACGGATGGTGCAGGATCAGCACGCCGCCCTTTTTTAGCAACGGTTTATTGCGATAGAAATTGAAGTGATAACCAAGCGCCATCACCTGGACCAGCAACGGATTCAGGATGGAATAAACGTTGTAAGGCGAAATGTCGGGAATGCCGGTGATAAGAATGTCAGCCTGCCCGCGAATCGGAATTGCATACTGTTCGAAACCCTTCGCGACTATCTTCGCGTGCACGGGCTCAGTCTTTCCCGCATGACAGGCAATCATTTCGTATTGCGACGGCCGCGAGTGGAGCAGTTTGCGGCGTGCGGCCCGCGGCAACTTGTTCATCGTGTATCGCATGGCTTCAAACTTCATGCGATCGAAGGCACTGAAGTCGTCTTCATTGCGGAGCAGGAAATCCATGTCCGGGCCGTACATGCGATTGTTGATTGCCGTTTCGATGTGAAAGACGTTCAGTTCTTTATCGACGATCTTTCCAAGCTGCACGACTTTGTGGTTCAAGGCCGATGCTGCCGGATCCATGTAACTGTTTGAGTCGCGAATCGTCTGTGGATCGTGATGCATCCGCAGCGATTCGTAGTCGCAAAGTCCGACCGCAACGGATTTATGACCGCCATCCATCGGCACGAAATTAAGGTTTACGTAGATCAGCAGGTCGCTTTCAGCCGCCCGGCGATTTAGTACCACTGGGTCTTTGTGTCGTGTCTCGCCAATCTTGATCAAACCGTCAGACCACTCGGCGTCGTGGTTGTAGTAACGATCGGGATAATAGTCGGCGAAGATCTTTGGACCGACCATTCGCTTCATTTCCCACTCGGTCATCCTCCGGTGCAGGGAATTCGCGATGATGATGTGCACGTCGTCAACGCCGTGTCCGGCCAGCATGTCGAGCACGATTTCGAGGACTGTCTGGCGGATGTCGGGTGTCGCCATCGGTGGCAACGGCAGACTGATGTCGTCAACCGCGACGGTCACTTTCATTCCTGGCTCGAGTTGCGCAAACAGAGGGTCGCAGTCGTGCGGATGATTCAGCGCATAACGGATTGCGGCTTCGCGATTCGGTAAACCCTTGATTGAGGGGTTCGGATACAGAACGCGCGTGCCGATGGGAAGGTCTTCAAGGATGAAGTCCTCACCGGACGGCATGATGCGTGGCGCGCTGTCGCTGTCAATGTAGACGACGGACTCGTGTGTTTTCCTTCGGAGTTGGAGTGCCATTATTTTAAGCTCAATATGGGCCAGTCGTGGTGCAGTGCGGTCTGTCTTAACCGTATGTCCGGATTCACAACCGCCGGATGGCCGACAATCGACAGCATCGGCAGATCGCTCATGCTGTCGGTGTAAGCGTAAGAGTCGCTCAAACTGATTCCTTCTCGCTCAGTGAACGTGCGGATCCACGAGGCCTTCGTCGCCGCGGCCATCACCGGCGGCAGGAGCCGGCCAGTGGCGAGGCCGTTTACGAACTCGAGCCGGTTAGTGACGAATTCAGTGATTCCGAGATGTTGCATCAATGGTTTGACGGACAGATCGAGCGCGCCTGTTATAACTACCTGACGCAGGCCCAGCTTTCGCGACTTATCGATCAACTCGTAAGCCCCGGGAAAGACCGCCGGCTTGATCACGTCCTCAAAAAGTTCCTGGGCGAAGTAGCGCAGCCGGTCTTCCGACTGCCCCTTGTAGCGCTTGAAGTAGAGGTCGTTAAAGACTCTTCGGCTATACTGGTCCGTCACCGCGAACAGGGGCAGGCTGAGATACGTGGCCGCGGTCTTTTTCAGGCTGGCCATCAATCCTGGCTGACGGGCCGCGTAGAACGAAAGCGTGTGCACCAGGTTGGTGCTCACGAGTGTGCCTTCAAGATCGTAGAATGCCGCCCCCGCCAAGCTCTCCTCCTGTGAACCGGCCCGCACTGATTAGTTGGCGCCGAATAGGTCAGCCACTATACCGTATTCCCGGCCGTTTAGTTAACGCGATAGCAAAAGTATTACAAACTGTATAGTGATACCAGACAATCGGAGGTCGTTTGATGGGAAATCTTAGGAAAAACAGCGAAAAGCTGCGTTCAGCACTGATGATTTCAGCGTCAGTTTCGCTGGTTTTTGTGGGGTTAGCCTGCCGCAGTACGCCGCCGCAAACGCCAATCGCGGCGGACGGGACTGACTCCAACGCTGCCGCCACTCGGCTGGCCGAGGCTGAGGCGCTTTACCAGGGCCGCGAGGACCTCAACAAGGCCCGAGTCGCGCTTGCCGCCTTGCGCCAGGCGCGAACCGCGGATTACACCAACTTTGAGGTCGCGTGGAAACTGTCGCGGGCCGCCTTTTACGTCGGCGATCACACTGACAGCGAATCCGAACGAGACGACGCGTTTCGTGAGGGTATAGAAGCCGGTAAGGCCGCAATTGCTCTCCAGCCGAACAAGCCGGACGGTCATTTCTGGTTGGGCGCGAATTACGGCGGCAGCGCCGCCCACAGCACGCTCGCGAGCCTTTCCAGTTTTCACGACATTCAAGGCGAGATGGAGGCGGTGCTGAAGCTGGACGAAAGTTACCAGGGCTACAGCGCTTATCTTGGTTTGGGGCGGCTTTATCGCCAGGCGCCGCGTGTGCTGGGAGGCGACAGTGCAAAGGCAATCGAGTATTTGGAAAAGGGAGTGAAACTACGTCCGAACAACACGACGATGCGTGTTGAACTGGCCGAAGCCTACGCCGCGCAGAATCGAGACGCTGACGCCAGGAAGCAGATCGAGGCAATTCAATCGGCCACGCCCGATCCGCAGCACCTACCCGAGCACAAAGCGGCGCTCGCGAAGGCAGAAAAGCTTTTACAGAGAATCCGTTAAATCTGTGGTCACGGTTTACTGAGCCGGCGAATTTCTTCAAGCGTGTGGCGGTGTTGCTCGAGTTTTTGTCCGGCTTCGCCCAGTTTTCCTTGCGACGTCAGTCGCTGGTAGTCGTCAAACTCCTGAATCGCTCGGTTCACCAGTTCTTGCAGATTGTGCGAAGGCGTTCCCGTAGGAGCCGGCTTAGGTGTTTCGCCTGGCGCAGTTGGACCAGGTTCAGCCGGTTTCGTCGCTTGCGCTGCTTCACCAAACAGACTCGTCATCGCTTCGTTGAACGTTGGTCCATACCCCAGTTTTTCCTGCGTAGCTACCACGACCAAACGCAACTCCGGCATCGGACTACGTTCGGCTTGCAAGTACACCGGCTCCACGAACACGAGCGAACGTCCAATCGGTATCACCAGCAGATGCCCGCGTATAACTTTGGATCCTTGTTGGTTCCACAACGTAAACTGCCCTGAAAGCTGCGCGTTCTGATCGATACGCGCTTCTATTTGCAACGGGCCATCCACGAGCCGCGACTTGGGGAAGTTGTAGACTAATAACTTGCCGTAATTCTCTCCGTCGCTGCGGCCCGCCATCCATCCGATCATGTTGTTTCGATTGCCCGGCGTGAACGGCAGAATCATCACAAACTCGTTTCCGGGTGATTCGCCAGGCAACTGCATCAACACATAATAAGGATCGATCGGCGTACTCTGCTTCTCACCTTTCTGATCGATCGAGACCTGTTGTGCAATGCTCCAAACGTCTTCGCGTTGGAAAAAGATTTTCGGATTTTGCGTGTGGTAGAGGTTGTAAACCTCGCCTTGCGCGCGCAGGAGCGTTTCCGGATAACGAATGTGTGTTCGCAGGTCGGTAGGCATCTGGCTCGCGTCCTTAAAGAGCGCGGGAAAGACGCGTTGGTACGCAGCGATCAGCGGATCCTGCCTATCAAATACGTAAAAGTTCGTAGTGCCGTTGTAAGCGTCAATCACCACCTTGACGCTGTTGCGAATGTAGTTCACGGAATTTCCCGCAACATCGTGATGGCTCGAGTAAGGAAAGTAGGACGACTCCGTGAATGCGTCGATGATCCAAAAGAGACGGCCGTCGCCGCTGACGACGATGTACGGATCTTTGTCGTAAGTAAGGAACGGCGCGACGCCGTCAATGATCTCGTTGATGTTGCGATTGATGAGCACGCGACTGTCGCTCGTGACGTCGTTCGAGAAAGGTAGCTTAGACAAGTCGCCGATGGTCCAGGCCAGCAACATGCGTCGTAGCCGATTGCCGATCCTGATACCGCCGCTGCCTGCGTAAGTCGTATAGGTGTTTTGATCGCCCTGTGGATAGTCAAATTCGTTCTGCTTCGTGTTGACGTAGACGTAACGGTTTGTCTGTTCACCGTAGTAGATCTCGGGACGCACCAGCTTAATTTCGGGCACGGTGGCGTCGACCGGCATGTTTGAAAGCACGAACTGCGGCAAACCCTCAGGCGTGAAGCCGTTGGCGGTGTTCATCGTTACGCCGTAACCGTGCGTGTAGATCAGCCGTTCATTGATCCAGTTTCGTGAAGATGGCGGCAGCTTTGCGTCGTTGATTTCGCGCGGGGCGATCATCATTTGACGGGTTTGCCCGGAAGTGACGTAACGATCGACGTCGACGTCAGGGAAGTCGTAGTAAGTGCGAATTGCCTGGATCTGTCGCAACGTATCCTGCAGCGCGCGCCAGTCCCAAAGGCGAATGTTTTCGAGACCCGCGCGATTGTTTGGCAGGTCAAGCGCCGCGACGGAGTTTTCTGCTTCAAAGTCGCGAAACTCGATCTGGTCGAGGCCAAAGCCACGACGCGTCCATTCGAGATTGTGCGTGATGTACGGTGCCTCGCGATCGAGTTCGTTTGGTTTGACGATGAAGCCCTGGATGTACGACGGAATGAGTACCACGCCGATAACGTAAGTAACTACCGGCAACCCGATGGCGATCATCAGCAGACTAAAACGTCTAAGCGCGAAAGCATTAACGAGAGAGACGATTGCCCCGATGATTAAAGCCACTGCTACAAAGAGTAGCGCCGGCGATGTGTAATGTGCGTCAGTGTAAGTGACACCGGAAAAGATCGGATGGTCCTGCCAGAGTAACGGGAAGCGTGAAAGATAAGTACGCCAACTAAGCACCAGGAAAAAAAGCGCGAGCGCACAACACACGCCGCGAAACGCCGCGCCGGACGACCAGCGCACGCTTGGTTTCAGAACTGTTTGCGGTAGTCCGAGAAGCGAGTAGGCGACGGCCGCGCAAAGGATGATGAAAGTTACACCCAACAGCCATGAGCTGATCAGATCGTAAAGCGGCAATGAGAAGAGATAAAAACCCACGGGTTTGCCAAAGATTGGGTCGTGGGCTGACGTCGCAGGCTGATTGAGATAGAGAGCGAACTGCCGCCAGTTGTCTTTCAACTTAAATCCGTAAATCAGTCCAAAAACACCTGACACTACCCAACCCAGCGGCCGGATGAATCTGGCCGGAGAGAACTGGAACGGCTGGTTGTTGAGAATGATCGTGCGTTGTTCGAAAGCGTACGCGCCGAAGAGTCTTTGAAAGAGTAGAAACGTCAGGCTCAGCAGCAGCGTCGTGACTATCGCTGAACTCGCGAACAGCAGGATCTTGGCTTTGAAGATGTACCAGTAGACTGACGAATAACCCAGCGAACCAAACCAGAGTGCGGACAGATAAATCGAAAGTATGCGCGATACGGAAAAGAAAAACAGGACCGCCGCAACGATCAGCCAGATCTTCAGTCGCCGCCGGCGTGGGCTCCCGTCGATCACCTTAGGCTTGCGCGCATTGGCACTCACGCGCGTAGCATACCCCAATCTATGTAATCCGTGGAGAGCGTGTATAATCGCCCGGTTTGTAGTGTTTGCGGTGTTTATCTACTGATGCTCACGCCTGACACAATTCTCCAGGGACGCTATCGCATCATTCGCCAGCTCGGACAGGGCGGGATGGGCGCTGTCTACGAGGCAGTAGATCAACGTCTTGACACGACTGTGGCGCTGAAAGAGACGCTGTTTAGCGACGAACGTTTGCGGAAACAGTTCGAGCGCGAGGCGCGTCTGCTGGCGCGTTTGCACCATCCGGCGTTGCCGCGAGTCAGCGACCATTTTTCGGAAGGCGAAGGCCAGTTCCTGGTGATGCAGTTCATCCCCGGCGACGATCTGTCGGAGATGATGTCGCGCAAACGCGGTCCCTTTCCGGCAGACCAGGTTCTGACGTGGGCGGATCAACTGCTCGATGCGCTTGATTATCTGCACACTCAAGATCCGCAGATCGTTCATCGCGACATCAAGCCGCAAAACCTGAAACTTACGTCGCGCGGGCAGATTATTCTTTTGGACTTTGGTCTCGCGAAGGGACAGGCTGGCGACATCTCGCGCGTCACCACAGCCGCAAGTATTTTCGGTTACACACCAAACTACGCGCCGCTCGAACAGATTCAGGGTCTCGGTACCGACTCGCGGAGCGACCTCTATTCGCTGGGTGCGACGTTGTATCACTTGATGACTGGAGTCAAACCACCTGATGCGTTGACGCGTGCGGCGGCGATGGTGAACGGACAGCCGGATCCTTTGGCGCCGGCGAGTGTTGCGAGTCCCGCCGTTGCGCCTGAGGTGGACACTGTGCTTGCGAAAGCGATGGCGCAGGGTCGCGAGCAACGTTACGCGACTGCGGCGGACATGCGAAAAGCGCTGCACGATACAGAACAAGCCACCACGATCGTGAATCGTGGCGAAGCGCAGACGGTATTGTTTCCGTCTCCGGCGAAAACGGTCCCTATTGCAACGCAGACCGTGGCCAAACAAGACACGGTTAAGGCAGGCGAGACGACGGTAGTTAGACCGATCACGTCGAGTCCGGGAAGGCGAATACTGCCGTGGGCGTTGTCGGGCGTGGCGCTGTTGGTGCTCGCGTGCGGCGTGTTTGGTTTTTACATGCTGCAAAGACGGAACACAGATGTAGTGCAGGTGACCAACGTCACACCTACGCCGGTTGAGAGTCCGCCTGCGAGCGAGCCAAGCGCGGAGCCTTCGGAAACTGAGGACGACAACGCGGACGAAGATAACGCGACAACCAGATCAACGCCGGCGCCAAAGAAACAGGAGCGAACGCCGCGCAAGGAAGAGGCGAATCCCAACCCAAATCCGACGCCGCTTGTTGAGGTTCATGTGCCGACGCACAATGAGGAGGAGCCTCCCGACGTGCCGACCCCGCCGAACGATCGAGATCCTAACCGGCCGCGGAAACCGACGAAGACAGTTTTGCCGGGTGGTGTCAAGATGCAGACCTTCCCGAATGGATCATCAATAATTACGATGCGCGACGGCACGCGCGTCTTTGTCGCACCGGACGGCACGCGAACTGTTATTGGTCCACGCGGACGCGTTCGGCGCGTGCCTCCTCCCAGCGCCTCGCCCTCACCGTAAAAGCCTGAGCGTCCTGCGTGCGCGAACCAGGGACCAGAGATTTAAAACAAATCCCCTCCTTTGTCGTTACACGTTGGACGTTCCCGCTACGTTGCTCGCGCTCGTTAAGGCAAATTTGAGGAGAAGAAAAATGACTAAGACAAGATCTGCGCGTGTCGTTTTGGCGCTGCTTGCTGTGTGTGCGTTGGTGGTGTTGCTGAGTCCCCCCGGCGTGTCGGTGCGGGCCACAATTGAGCGAGCAGTCCCGTCGATTATCCGCATCACTCCACCGGCGCCTGTATTTACCGACAAGGAACGCGTTGCGGAACTGATGCAACGACGCGAGCGCGTGGCCCAAAGCATTGGTCCACAATCGTTTCTGATCCTGTTCAGCACCGAGCCGCGAGTTTACGCTAACGACGTCGATTACCCTTATCGTCAGGAAAACAACCTCTATTACCTGACGAACCTGAAACAGAAAGGCGCGACACTCGTTCTCCTACCCGGCAACTCAAAGACGCGCGAGATTCTTTTCTTGCCGCGCCGCAACGCCCTCGCTGAAACGTGGACCGGCCACATGTATAGCGCAGAAGAGGCAAACCAACTCTCCGGCATCAGAGAAATCTGGCACTCGAGCGAGTTTGATCCGTTCCTCAAAGCGTTGCGCAACCGGCAGCCTTACCGGCCGAAACAAGAAAACATTTTCATGTCTGACTTACCGGCGGACATGCCGTTGACCAACGACCACGGCTATACGGCACTGTTTGACGCGGCGGCGAAAGGCGATGCTGGTCTCTACATGCTCGTGCCAGGCACCGTCGAAAGCCGTGAATACAAGCAGGAGCAACGATTCGCCGCAGACTGGGCGCAGACTTCTTCCGGCTACAGCATCAAGAACGCGTGGCCCATCTTTACGCAGATGCGGCTGGTGAAGTCGCCGATGGAGTTGAAGATTCTGCAACACGCAATCGACATCAGCATCGAGGCGCACCAACGCGCGTGGGCCGCGGCGGGCGACGCGAAGTGGGAATATGAAGTCGACGCCATCATGGCTTACACGTTCAAGCTGCGGAACGCCGACAACTGGGGCTATCCGGACATTGTTGGTTGTGGTCCAAATGCGACGACGTTGCATTACATCGAATCGCAAGGCGCGGTGAAGTCAGGCGACCTGCTGTTGATGGACGTGGGCGCCGAATACGATCACTACACCGCAGACGTAACGCGCACGTTTCCAGTGAACGGAAAGTTCAGTCCGATTCAGGCGGAGCTTTATCAGATCGTCTATGACGCGCAGGAAGCAGTGGCGCGCGCTTCGAAACCGGGCGCAGCGTTATCGGATGTGAACCGTGCAGGGACTGAAGTGGTCAAAGACGGTCTCTTCAAGCTCGGACTGATTACGGATCGGAATTCAATGCAGCACCGGCTGTGGTTTATGCACGGCACGTCGCATTGGCTGGGTATGAACGTTCACGACGTTGGTGGGCCAGCGAAGATCGTTCCGGGCGTTGTGTTCACGAACGAACCGGGAATTTACGTCCGCCCTGACGCGTTGGACCAGATGCCGTCGGGCTGGAAAGCGGAAGACTGGGAGAGATTTAAAGCCGCTGTTCGGCCGGCGTTTGAAAAATACAAGGGGATTGGCGTCCGGATCGAGGATGATCTGCTGATCACGGCTGAGGGTGTGAAGTGGATGACCGAGGCGTTGCCGCGGAAGTTGAGCGAGATTGAGGACTTTATCGCCAAAGCACGCCGGCAGTCAGAATAAACCACAGCTGACACGGATTCTTCCTGAAGGTATCTGTGTTATCTGTGGCGGAAAATGCTTTTAACCCACCCTGAGAACCACCTCAGGGCGTTTCGAAAAAAACCGTGCTTCGGAGGCGGCTCGCCCGCCTCCGTTTCTGCTTCGGCTCCAAGACAAGCGAAGAACTGCCCAGCCATCATCTTCGCTGTTCCCTGAATCATCCGTTGGCCCACGCTAGCGATCGTTCCGCCAACCTGAACCTCGCCTGT
>DASZDV010000367.1:0-1970 GCA_035941575.1 Pyrinomonadaceae bacterium | reverse complement strand
GAACCAAAGCAACTACATCGCTGCGCAATTCGTCCGAACCTTCCGATTTGGGAAGAGTCGGAGGAACTCGTCGTCAGTTGGTAGTGTTCACAAAGAGGCACAAGAAACACAAGACAGGAAACCGGCTGACTGCTTTGTGCTTCTTGTGCCTCTTTGTGGCTTAACACCTGACGTAACCTAGAAGCCAGAATACGATAATAAAGATCAGGATTGTTGAGATACATCCGCCGCCAAACTTCCACGCTGCGGCGCCAGCCAATATTCCTCTAAGTGGACCTTCCATTAACGTTCTCCCTTTGGTCTATATCCGAACACTAATCAAGTTGCACAAGTAACTCGGCAACATGAGTGCCAAGAGTTGTCACAAGGTGCTTCTTGTGCCTCTTTGTGGCTCACTTTCCGTTCCGAGAAAGGAACTTGAGCAACGCACGCTCCGAATCGTGGAGTCCGTGACCACGAAACCCGATAAGATCGTCAACATTGCTGAAACAACTCTCGATCACTTTTCCTTTCTCGAATTCATGAATGATCTCCGGGCATACATACGAACCGCGACTGACAGCAGGCGTGTTGCCTAGCACGTCGGCAGTCTCTTTAATCGCAGCCACGATTCTTCTCTTTCGCACACGTGCCTGCGTTCGCAACGTTGATTCTTCCGGCATCTCCACTCCCGCGCGGGCCAGTGCACAAGCACAAACCAGCGTGCCGGCCCACGTGCGAAAATCTTTGGCGCTGAAACTGTCGCCCATCACCTCCTTGATGTACGTGTTGATGTGCTGCCGTGTGACATTGATTATCTTGCCGTCTCCATTTTCAAACTTGAAAACGTTGAAGCCGGGAAGCTTCATCGACTCGCGAATCACGCGCGCGACTTTCCGATCGCGGAGTTGTCGCTGCTGCCGCACGCCCGACTTCCCCGGAAAGTCAAACTCGATCAGATCGCCTTTCACTGTGACGTGTTTACGTCGCAATGTGGCAATGCCGTAACTTCCGTGCTCGCTCGCATACGACTGGCTTCCTGGTCGCATATAGCAGGTGGACAAAAGGCGCAGGATCGCGGCGAGCACACGCTCCCGACCGAGCCCGGGCTGTCTCAAATGCCGCGAAACTGTTGCCCGCAACGCCGGCAGCGCCTTGGCGAACTTTGCAATCCGTTTGAACTTGCGCGCCTCCTGAAGTTTCGTGTGATCCGCGTGATAGAGATATTGCCAACGTCCCGCCGCATCTTTACCGATTGCCTGCAATCTCCCCTTTGCCGCTGGATTGATAGCGACTTCAGTCCACGCCGGCGGGATTCGTAAAGCGCGGATTCGATCGAGATCTGCTTTCGTCAAACGACCACTTGCCGGCCGGTAGCGAAACCCGCGCTCGGGATTACCGAGACGTTTGATTCCAATTTGCTGGAGTCGTTCGAGGTTGTTCATTAGTTCTGCATCGGGCGCGGTAATTGGAACGAGAGTTGTCTGTCGATCTTAGCGTGAGTCAAAATCTTAATTCTCAAACCGACAAATCGATTGAAAACCTCAAACCGGAATTCACCGTCGTCTGTTCGTGGTGTGGCGGCATCATCCGATCCAGCAACATCCAGGGCTCCGAACAGATGTGTTTGATCTGTCATGCGCGCATGCTCAACGACTATTTCCGACGCGTCAGACGACCGAGTAATCGCAAGCGGCGAAGTTAAATGTGTAGGTTTCCTGTACAGCAACGTTCCTCCCATTGTTTAGTTCCGGAGCACCTTCCTCCGTCAAATTGATTCAAACAACGGCGTGCGCAAGCCTGATGCCAACCCGGATCGCCATTTGCTGTGCTCTGGAGATAATCGTTTACGAGGAAGCGGTCTGTACTTATGGCGCAATCACGTGAGTCAGTTGAAGAAGCGGCGGCACTCGAGTCTGAGTCGGCGGAAGAAGTGCAGGCGGCGGCCAGTGAAAAGGATCGCGGTGGTCCAGCAGTATCGCTTGACCTGT
>DASZDV010000366.1:0-6221 GCA_035941575.1 Pyrinomonadaceae bacterium | reverse complement strand
ACTCGTTGGTCAAACTCTTGGTCTTCTCGAGTTTTACTGGTCCACCGGTTCCGCCTGTTTCCGAAGGTGGTTTGATGATGCGCACGGTGGCGCTGCCGGTCGTCACGATGTCGTTGTCGACTCCGCCGTTCCCCATGTTTGAGCGCGATTGTCCCTTCGCGCCGCCGCTCGAGCCAAAGATATTTGTGCCACCGTCAGGAGTCGCCGTTCCGGAGTTTGCGCCTGCGTTGTTGTTACCGCTCTTTGGATCAAGGCCCTTGCTAATGAACGCATCGTCGCCCCACGAGTCATCGTCAAAAGGCTCCATTCCTTCCTGACGGGCCAGCATGGCGATAATGATCTTTTCGGTGACCCCATTGTGCTTCAGCTCGATCATACGATCAGGCGAAAGATCAAAATTTGGGACACGACTGTTGATGATGGAAATGATGGTTTTCTCTTTGAAGCCTGCTTTGGCCAGTTTGACTACGGCCGCGTTCGTAAGCGTCTTCTGTGCCTGGTTTGTTTGGGCCAGGACTGCCGGGGAGAGCATCAAGGCGAGGGAGACTGAAAAGAAAACACGTGCTGCAAATGACTTCATCTTGTCACCCCTACTTTCATCGTGCCTGGGACCGCAGGCGTCTCGCCTGCAATCGTCGTCGAGCGCCTCTTCCGAACCGTGCAGGCGAGACGCCTGCGGTCCCAGGTTGAAAACTACGTAACTTATCGCTGCTGCGGAACCGGTGCGTCGCTCTCTTCCTGAGGCTTACGCCCATCGATGCCGTAACGCTTGCCGATCTTTTTCACATACTCGCGAGTTTCTCGGTACGGGGGAACGTTGCGTCCATATTTCATGACGGCTCCCTCGCCCGCATTATAGCTCGCGAGAACCAAATCAACCCGGCCGTTGAACATCGTCATCAGTTCCTTCAAATAACGCGTGCCGCCCATGATGTTTTCTGCCGGATCGTACGGCTTGCGCACGCCCAAACGGCGTGCAGTGCCGGGCATTAATTGCATCAATCCCTGAGCGCCTTTCGGGCTTCTTGCGTAGGACTTGAACTGCGATTCCTGCTCGATCACGCAGAAGACCAGATATGGGTCGACCCCAAACCGGGCAGCGTTAATCCTTATTAAATGATCAATACGGTCATTTCCCGAGGTCCAGCCACCCTGACGCCAGGCGGTGTTGGCGGTTTCGGGCTGTTCGCGTTCGATACGGGCGATCCGCTCACGGTCGAGAAACATTGAGATATTACCGCGTTTGTACCAAGCGCCGTCTGTTGTCTCGTTGACTTCCTCGACCAGAAAACGGCCGCCTCCGTTCAGATAAATCCAAGTGGCCAGCGGAGTAGGTGGAGTAGCAGGTTTCACCGCAGCGGCTTCGGCGGCGGTCGTTTTGGCTGGCGCTGTCTTAGGGGCAGCTATGGTTGCGATCTTTTTTACTGACGCGCTGTCTAAGCCTTTCCAGATCTTGCCCTGACGGAACCAAACTTGTTCCTTTTCTTTCCGGACTTCGTCGGCTTCAAAGGAATAACCGTCAGTTAGAGTGATGCGATAGCGATCGGGTAGTGTAGGTTGTGAAGGTGTATCTGTCTGCGCGAATACAGTTACGGTGGATTGCCACGCCAGCAGGCAAACAATTAATACCACGGTCATGCGAGCCGCACTCGTCATCTGAAATAACTCTAAGCGGTGCTCGCCAACTCAAACTGTTTGTCAGATGCGAACCGGTGGGCCGTACCGAAGTAATTGCCCCATGCCAAGTCGACCAATTCGACGGTCAACTGTGTCGGACGTCCTTCAAACAAGCAGATGTCGTGGACTTTGTTGAGCAGATCGCGCGGCTCGCAACCCTTCATGATTCGGCTTTCGGTGGCGTACCTTTGCAGGATGTGATCCAGACACTCCTGGTTTATGACCACGCCGCGGTTGGTTGCGGTTCGTTTGAAGATCTCGACAAACGCTCCTGGAGTTGGCGGTTCAACACGAGCGCGATAGCCCATGCGCCGGAGGAAGGCGTCATCAACGAGATCGCGTTCGTCTAAATTGGTTGAGAAGACCACGAGCTGTTCGAAGGGAACTTCGATCTTCTTGCCGCTGTGCAACGTGAGGTAATCGACTCTTCGCTCAAGAGGCAGGATCCAACGATTGAGCAGATCCTGTGGCGCAACGCGTTGGCGACCGAAGTCGTCGATCACCAGCGTGCCGCCGTTTGACTTCACCTGGAACGGCGCTTCGTAAAACTTCGCAGACTCGGACCACGTGAGATCCGTGTTGTCGAGAGTCAATTCGCCGCCCACAATGATCAAAGGACGTTCAATCTCGATCCAACGCCGATCGTGTTCGATAAGCGAGTCCTGTTGTTTCACGGCCCGGTGACTGTGGGCGTCGTAGATGCGGATGATCTGTCCGTCAACTTCAACGGCGTGTGGAATCCAGATCGTGCCCGAGAGCGCGGAGTTCATTCGTTCGGACACGGCAGTCTTTCCGGTGCCGGCAAGTCCTGTTAAGAACAGAGAAGAGCGCGAATTGATGACGCAACCCAGCGTTTGCAGCAGCGAGTCGGGCAAGACGAGATCGCTGAAAGCAGCGCGAACGTTCTCCATCGTGGCGGCGCGTGACGGCACAGCCTGGAGCCGCATCATGTGCGCGTAGTCGTCGAGCGAAACAGGGGCTGGTCCTAAATAGCCACTTTGCGCATGCAGGCGCGTGACACGTTCCCAACCGTGGTCGAGCATCGCATAGCGAGTGGCGCCCACTGCGCTTTGTAAACGCATCTCGATCAGTTTTTCGCGATAGAGATGGTAGAGCAGCTCTTCTGTAAGCGCGCGTGGCAGATGAAGGCGATCAGCAACAGAGTTCGTGGTTGGCTCCGGCAGCATCGCCACGTGTTTGAGCGCGAGGTCGCAGAGAAATGCTTGGTGAACACCGGTCTCCGCGAGCTCTTCCGGAGTAGGCGGACCCATGCTTTCAATTTCGGCCCTGCTCAAGATGCTCAGATGTCCCATTTGAGGTAGCCCCCGTTTTTGATTTTGCGCTAACTATTTTTGGCCGTTTGCCGCAGCCGTCGCCCTGAGTGATAAAAACGTCTTGTTTGCTTCCTCAGCTTCTGCTGTTCTTCCGTTGCGCGCGTAAAGCACTGACAGACGGTGGAGAATGTCGAGACTGTTTGGCTGCATTTCACGGCAGCGTTCGAGATGTTTGATCGCTTCTTTGTCGTAGCCGAGGCGCAGCAAGCGCACGGCGATATTCATGCGACCATCAAACTCACCCATCGCCTTCGCAAACGCCTTGTAAGCTTCATCCACCTTGCCGACTTCGACCAGCGCGATGCCGAGATTGTTGAGAAAACGCTGGTTATCAGGTTGCGCCTTGACTGCGCGCTTGAGGTACTTCAGGGCACGGGAGTATTCGCCGTTTTTAATCAGAATGTAGCCAAAGTCGTTGAGGTGTTCCGGTTGATCTTTGTCTGCCTTGAGAGCCGTTTCGAGAGACTCAAGGGCTTTCGCACGCATGCCTTTCATCTCATAAGCAATGCCGAGCAGGTTGTGCGCGTCCCACAGTTTGCGATCGAGCGACACGGCCATTGTGAGCGAGTTGATCGCGCCATTGATGTCGTTTTGGCTGAACAATTCGCGTCCGCGTTGGAGATGTTCGCGGGCCAGCGTCTGATTCAGTTCGAGAGCGTTGGCATCGCTCTCAAGCGCGCTGCCGGTGTTGGCTTGATCGGTAGCAGCGGGTGTCGCGGCTGGGGGAGTTCGAGCATCGACGACGCGAGTGACCTTCGCCGACTCAAACTTCTTCGCATCTTTTTCTGAGAGACGATGGAGCTTGTTGTCGTCTTTCTTGCCACCGCGGCCGAAGAGACGGCCAATCGCTCGGAAAGGCGCCGTGATCACTTTTACAAACTTGTTGCCGTCGCCCTGCCGGGTTTGAATGTCTTCATTAGCAGCTTCATTCATTGCTGCGATTTCGGCTTCAGACAGCACATTGCTGAACACGGCCTGGCGGCCAGGCCCAAGGCCCAGCACCAGCGTCAGCGTGAGAACAAGCACAACTGCGAGTCGTTTCAACATTGCAACCACTCCTTACTTGAGGTTAATGCTGTGAGCAACGCCGCCATTCAACATGTCGGAAATGTTGAGCAATGCCGGTCCAAGAATGACGATGAACATCGTCGGGAAGAGCAGTGCTCCCAACGGCAGCAACAGCTTGAAAGCCGCTTTCTGTGCTGCTTGTTCTGCGCGCTGGCGTCGCTTGGTGCGCAGACTGTCCGAATAAACGCGAACTGCTCTGGCGATCGACGTACCGAAACGATCGGCCTGAATCAACATGCCCACGAGGCTGTTGAGATCTTCAACGCCGGTACGTTCCGCCAGGTTGCGCAACGCTTCGCTGCGTTCACGCCCGACACGAATCTCTAAATTGGCGAGTTCGAATTCTTTGCTGATAGCCGGATGAACGTCTTTCAGCTCTTCACAAACTTTCAGCATCGCAGCGTTCAAACCGAGTCCCGCTTCCATCGTGATCACCATGAGGTCGAGCGCGTCGGCGAGGCCCCAGGTGATTTTCAGTTGGCGGCTGGCTACCAGGCGATTGAGAACGAATCGCGGTTTAAGAAACCCACCCACAAAGGCAAACAGCATCGGTGCGACGGCGCCGCTAAGCGGACGCGCCATGATCACCCAGCTCAGCAGCACCATGCCTGGAAAAGCCAGCATCGTGACAAGCTGAATCGCGCGATAGATGCTCGGTGCGTGCGGCGAGCGGAAGCCTGCCTGCATCAGTTTCTTTTGCAACTTCTTTGCGTTAGCGGCCGACGGCGGCACCAAACGATTGATCGGTTCCGCAATTCTTTCCGCCAACTTCACGACGGGGCTCTCTTCGAACATCGCTGTGCCGACTACACCCTGATCGTCGAGTTCGCGCAGACGTGTGGCCGTCGCGCTGACAGGACGAAACATCAGCCAGTAGATGGCCATCACGGCAAAAGCGATACAGATGAATGTGGAAACTGAAATTAACAGCATAGTCTCACCTATCTATCTAGATCTTGATCTTCATGATCTTCTGGACCATCAGCATGCCCAGGATCTGCATCACGGCAGCAATAAAGAGCAGGTTATGACCGCGCGGGTCGCGCCACATCACTTCCATGTAAGTCGGGTTCATCACGGACATGTAAACCGCCAGGAAGATCGGAAGAGCGCAGAGCAACCACGCCGACCAGCGTGAACTCAACGTCAACGTCTTCAGGTCTTCCATGATGCGGAAGCGTTCGCGGATGGTGTGGGCCACCTTCTCGAGCAACTCGGAAAGATTGCCGCCCGTTTCGCGCTGAATCATGATTGCCGTAACGCACATGCGCAGGTCGAGCAGTGGAATGCGCTGGATCAGGTTCTCTAGGGCAAGCTTCAACGAAAGACCAAGGTTCTGTTCGTCATAAGTCTTGCGAAACTCGGTGGCGATTGGTTCAGGCATTTCTGTTGCGACCATTTGCAGAGCTTCAGTAAATGCGTGACCGGCTGACAGTCCGCGGCTCATCAGATCGAGTGCATCCGGCAACAACTGTAGGAACTTCTTCATTCGCTTCCGACGCTTGGCCAGGACGTGAAGGAAGGGAAGTGCGCCGGCGATCAAACCGAACAACAGCTTCAGCGGCAACGAAACGGTAACCATCGAAGCAGCGAGAAATCCCAGTGCGGCTGCGGTACCCGAGAAGAGCACCAGTCTCATCACTGTTATATGCAGATCTGCTTGATCGATCGTTCGCTTCAAGCGGGAGGTAATCTGAATCTTGAGCAACGAACGGTTGAGCCACGGGATTTCGCTCAAGAGTTCCTGACGCGCGAGTTGGACATCGACGTCCGTCGAGTGCGCAGACGAGCGAATCGCTTCCGCGAGCCGCTCGTTGAGGAGCGCGCGTTTCGCATCAGACTTGCGCGACGTGATCAGATACAGCGCATAGACCACGAAGAGACTGGTGAGAAAAACAAAAAACGGAACGATAAACATTAAGCAACCTCCTCGAAGAACGATCGCGGCAGTTGCATGCCGTAGATCTTGAGCCGTTCGGCAAATCGTGGACGAACACCTGTCGGACGGAAGCGCCCGATGACCCGGCCATTCTGGTCCACACCGCGACGCTCGTAATGGAAGACGTCCTGCATCGTGATCGTCTCGCCTTCCATGCCGGTGATTTCAGATATTGAAGTGATGCGACGCGTACCGTCGCTGAG
>DASZDV010000365.1:0-2050 GCA_035941575.1 Pyrinomonadaceae bacterium | reverse complement strand
GTACGGCTCGCGTTCGCGAATCGGCAGTGGTGTTGCGGACCAAACCGTTCCGGAATCATCGTCGCGCAGGTAGACGACCTCGCCGGGCGGATCGCTCACTGCATCGTTGGACCACGGCGTCAGACGGTTCTCACGGCTGTTCACCGACCACGTGTATCCGCCGCCGGTCTCGGTTACCTGGAAACCGAAATCGACTGCGTTGCCGATGACGTTGGACCATGGCGCCGGTGTCCACTGTTCTGCGCCCAGCACAGTGACGTATTCGCGTCCGCCCTGATGAAATCCCCCGAGACCGTTGAAGAAACTGAGTTCCGGTGGCGCGATGGTTGGTTCCGGGTAAATCTGCGACGCCTGGCGCGGCATGAGGATTGGCGGCAACGGTTCTTCGACGCGCGGACGTTCAATCTGATCTTCAAAACTACCGCGATCGGCCACGATCACCGCACGCGCGACTGCGTGTAACAGAATCCGATCCGGCTCCGGGATCTGATCGGCGCGACGCAAATACACGCCGCCGGGTTTGTCCTGCAGCGTCTGCAAACCACCCGTGCGCACCATTGTTTCTAACTCGTTATGAAGCGGCTCGAGATAACTCGTCGGCGTGTCGTTGAGAATCACCAGATCACTGCGCAGTCCTTTGTAGTGCAGGTATTCGTGACCACGCACAAGCTTCTTCACGGTGGCAAGGTCGGCGGCCTTGTCGATCCGCACGACGACTATCGGTAAATCGCCGCTGATGCCATGGGCCCACAGACCCGACTGCGTTTTCGTGTTCAATGCCAGCACGTGTGGCGTGGGACGAAGTGAAGGATCGGAAAACAGAATTCTGGCGGCGAGTCGTTGAAACTCGTGCGCCTCCTCGGAATCGATGTTCAGGTGACTCATCTCGACCTGTGCTTTGGTCCAGGCGAGGCGAAGTTCACGGTCGAAAATGTTTGGATCGTGATACTTGTCTGCGAGAGCAATTGCTTGTTCGCGTGAATGAGCAACGGCAGTGCTGAACGAGCAATTCACCGTTTGATTCGGTTGAATTCTCACGCGCCGGCGCAGACTGAACACCGGATCGAGCACGGCGCCAGTCGTGTTTGAAAGTGGCCGATCTTCCATCACAGCGATCGGATTGGCCGGTGTCCGGCCTCGTCCCAGGAACCGTCCGCGATCGGTTTCGTATTGAGTCGCGCCGACTGAATCACCTTCGACAACGACCACGTGAATGCCCCAAATCGGACGATCTTCAGACGTACGCTGACGCCGATGAGCCAGAATGGCGTTTTCGCCGGCGATGAATTCAGTTTCGATGAAGAGATTGCTGAACGCTTGATGGGCGGCGTCGGCGGCCGGCGTATTGAGAACGACTTCAGCATAACTCGTTAGTTCGATCTCACGCGTACGCGATGAGTGGTTCGTTAGCGAAACGCGCCGTACTTCCGCATTGTCTTCGGCAGAGACGACGACTTCCATGCGCGTCGATATGCCCGAATCAATTCGACGAAAGTCGGCCTTATCTTCTGAAAACGCGACGGTGTATGACTGCGATCTGCGTTTGACTGGCTGATGGCTCGCCGACCATACGATGCCACTGCGCACGTCGCGCAAGTAGATGAATGCACCCCAATTGTCTCGCGTCACATCTTCCCGCCAGCGAGTGACCGCGAACTCCTCGCAGTGCGAATAGCCCGAACCGGCGGTCGTGAGCATCACGTTGTAACTGCCGTTCGAGAGTAGTTGCGTGCGGGGTGTCTCGAGATCCGGCGACTCGTAAACGCGCGTGATCATTCCAGGCATGGGCTGGGCCACACGTCCCGTCAGAACTTCTTCTGCGCGTGGGTGAGCGGCCGGAACGCCGACCGGAATCCTTTCCTGCAACAACAACTCGGTCGCTTGCACTGCGGGATCGCTGTGGAACCAACGTTCCATGACATCGTTGTGAAGCAGGTTGGTCAACGCAACGAGACTCATTCCCTGGTGGTGAGTCATGAATGCGCGAATCACGACAGACTTCTGGCCATCCGGCACTCGTTCGGGTGTGTAGTCAATCGATTCGTAAAAG
>DASZDV010000364.1:0-5555 GCA_035941575.1 Pyrinomonadaceae bacterium | reverse complement strand
CATCGCCGCAGAGACCGGCGGGAAGTACTACACGCCCAGTCAAACGCAGTCGTTGCTTGACGATTTGACGTACCGGCAAACACCTTATTCGGAGCGCGTCACAAAAGATCTCTGGGACATGCCGGTCAATTTCATGTTGCTGGTTGGACTGCTGAGTGCTGAATGGTTCTTACGAAAACGCGAGGGCCTGGCGTGAAAGTAGGATATTACGGACTCCTAAACGCACTGCTTTTATCTCTGCTCCTAGCGTCCGCAGTGTGTGCACAAAAGAAAGCTCAAGTCGATCAAAACAAGTTCGCAGTAATCGTCAACGGAGCCGGCGGAGAACCCGCGTACGCAAAACAGTTCGAACAGTGGACCACAGAACTTCAATCCGCACTCTCAGATCGTTTCGCGTTTGGCGGTCAACAACTCACCGTACTCCCACGCGCAACGGCCGAAGATGTGAAACGCACGTTTGCGCAACTCAAGTCCCAACTCGACGCGAACAACGTTCTGTTCCTGTTTCTGATCGGTCATGGTTCTTTCGACGGCAAGGAGTCGAAGTTCAACCTTGTCGGACCGGACCTCTCAGCATCTGATTACAACGCGTTGCTGTCGTCGTTGCCGACGCGCCGAGTGGTTGTTTTCAACATGGCAAGCGCCAGCGGTGAGTTCGTGAAGAGTTTGTCAGCCAAGGGCCGCATCGTGATCACCGCTACGAAGAGCGGTCAGGAAACTAACGCGACCCGTTTCGCGGGATTCTTCATCGCCGCGCTGAACGCGACAGACGCCGACACGGATCAAGACGGTCACATCTCGGTCCTTGAAGCCTTCGTCTACGCGAATCGATTGACGGCTGACTTCTACACTCGCGCCGGCAGGCTTGCCACCGAACATGCATTGATCGAAGACAATGGCGATGGCGTCGGACGCGACAAGGCCGAAGCCGGTGAAGGACTGCTCGCGCGCGTGACATATCTAGATTCGCTCAGTGTTGACGAAGCTGCCGCGACGGCGGCAACCGGACGGCTGCTCAAAGAGCGCACGCGTCTCGAAGCCGAGATCGAACAACTGATCGCGCGCAAAAGCAGCATGGCCGAAGCCGAATACGAAGCCACACTGGAAAAACTCTTCATCGAACTGGCAAAAGTGAATCGTTCTATCAAGCAATCTGGTTCCTAAATGCGTATTAGAATCCGTATCACCCTTGTCTTACTCACGTTTGCGTTACTGGGTGTAGTGCGTGTCCCCTCTGCCTCCCAAAACACGGATCTAAAAACGCTAATAGACACGGGCCGCTACACGGAAGCCGAAGCTGCGGCCCGAAAATCACAAGCGCACCATCAACTGGCTGAAGTACTCGCGATCACGGGCCGTTACGCCGAAGCAATCACCGAATTCGAACGTGCTGCGAAAGACGCCACGCCGAAGGAGGCACTTAAAAGCCAATTGCGCCGGGCTGAACTCCTCGAACTTACCGGGCACGAACCAGAGGCCAACGCGATCTACCAATCGTTCGTCAAGTACTACATCGACAACAATCCGGCAACCGCTCCTGAGTTGACGCTGATCGCTCGCGCGCTGGTCCACCTCGAACGTTTCCAGGACGCCAACGATATGTATCGCGAAGCGATCGAAGCTGATTCGGATTATCTGGAAGCGCAACTTTCCGCCGGTGAGTTGTTCACGCAGAAATACAACTACTCGGACGCCGCACAGTTTCTCAGTGATGCATTAAAGCTCAATCCAAACAGTGCACGCGCGTATCTCGACGTCGCTCGAAACAAACGTTTGGAAGGCGGCGATGATATGACCGCGGCACTCAATCGCGCTCTCGAGATCAATCCGAACTACGTTGACGCATTAACGCTCAAAGCAGGCCTGGCGCTCGAGGCCGGACAGTTCGACGCTGCTTCGGTGGAGATCGAAAAAGCGTTGAAAGTGAATCCAAACTCGCTGGACGCCCACTCGCTTCGGGCGGCAATGAACTATCTCCAGGATCGCGAATACGCGCCCGAAGTAACGGCAACGCTCGCGATTGGTCCACGTTATGGCGACGTCTACAATACGCTTTCCCACTACGCAACCATCACACGTCGCACTGAACAGGCCGCACAATTCGCACGCAAGGCAATCGAGCTTTCACCACGATTGTGGGACGCACATCTCAGTCTTGGCATGTCGTTGTTGCGCTTAGGGCAGATGGAACCCGGCCGCGCCGCGGTGGAAAAAGCATTCAAAGGCGATCCTTTCAACGTATGGGCCAAGAACACGCTCGACCTGCTCGACTCGATGGAAAGCTTCCGAGAAACAAAACGCGGCGCGTTTGTCATCAAAGCATCAGCACAGGAGAGCGACGTGCTGGGGCCCTACGCCGCTAACCTCCTGGAAGAGGCAGCGGCGAAGTTGACCGCAAAATATCGATTCACACCAAAAGGTCCAGTCATCGTCGAGATCTTTCAAAACCATGAAGACTTCGCAGTGCGCGCGCTCGGGATTCCGGGATTGGGCGCACTGGGCGTTTGTTTTGGACCAGTCATCGCACAGGACTCGCCGTCAGCACGTCAGGCAGGCGAGTTCAACTGGGGCAGCACTCTCTGGCACGAGTTCACGCACGTGATCACGTTGCAGATGACCGACTATCGCATCCCACGTTGGTTCTCGGAAGGTTTGTCAGTTTACGAAGAGCGCCGTGCGCGGCCGGGTTGGGGTGACGATTGGAACGTACTGTTTGTTCGCAGTTTTACCGCCGGTAAGTGGTCCAGGATTGCGGATCTCGATGCCGCGTTTCAGCGGCCGCGCAATCCACAGGATCTGCCGATCGCATACTTCGAAGCTTCGCAGATCTGCGAGTTCATCGTTGATCGTTACGGGTTCGACGCGATTCTCAACATGCTGGCGCTGTATCGCGACAAGGCGCGCACGCCCGATATCCTGCGGCAGGTTTTGAAACTGTCTGAAGCTGATTTCGATCGTGAGTTTAATGCTTACGTCGAAAGCAAAGCGCGGCCGTTGCAACTTGCCTTGAGCAGTGAGAGCAACCTGATCGCATCGCTTTCGAAAGAAGAAGTGCTGAAGCAGCTCGAGACGCGTGACACCTTCGCACTTCGCGTTCGCGCGGCTGAGTTGTTCGCGGCTGACGGAGACACTGCAACGGCGGCAACTCATTACACACGAGCACTGGAGCTGTTTCCCTACGTCACCGGCAAAGGAAATCCTTACGAGTCGCTGGCGAAGCTCCTCGAACAAAAAGGCGATCTCGCACAGGCAGCAGCAGTGCTGGACAAACTCGTGAGTAAAGACGAAAACAATCTGGAGGCGTTGAAAACAGTCGCGCGGATTCGTTCTTCGTTGGGCCAACGGCAACAGGCGCTCGATGCGCTAATCGCCAGTTTTTACATCAGCCCCTTTGATTACAAGTTGCACACGCAGGCGGGCGAGTTGAGTGTCGAATTGAAGAATTATCCGCAGGCGCTGGCTGAATTCCAGGCGGCACTCGCGTTACAGCCTCCAAATATCGCCGAAGCGAATTACAATGTCGCCAGTGCATATCACGCACTGGGCCGCCAGCCGGAAGCGAAACGCGCGGTGCTGCGCGCACTCGAAGCTGCGCCCCGTTACGAAAAAGCTCAGGAGTTACTGTTGAGAATAGTCGGACAATAACAGAGGAAACATGGCGGTCGATACACTAACAATCACTGACGAGCAACTGCTCGATAAACTCGGCTCAGCGCGTGAGCGCCTTTTGCGCGAAATCAGAAAGGCTATAGTCGGACAGGACGAAGTCGTCGAACAGGTGCTGTTGGCCTTGTTCGTCGGCGGCCACTCCATCATCACCGGCGTCCCTGGTCTGGCGAAGACTCTTCTGGTACGCACGATCGCCAGTGTGCTCGACCTCTCATTCAAACGCATTCAGTTCACTCCCGACTTGATGCCGGCCGACATTACGGGCACCGAGATCATCGAAGAGGATCGTGCGACCGGCCGGCGCGCGTTGCAGTTTATTCCTGGTCCAATTTTCGCCAACATTGTTCTCGCCGACGAAATCAATCGCACGCCGCCGAAGACACAAGCGGCACTGCTTGAAGCGATGCAGGAAGGGCGCGTTACTGTTCAGGGCGTTAGTTACGATCTGCCGCGGCCGTTTCACGTACTCGCAACACAAAACCCGATTGAGATGGAAGGAACGTATCCGCTGCCGGAAGCGCAGCTCGATCGTTTCATGTTCAACGTGAAAATTGGTTATCTGCCGGAGGAGGAAGAGGTCGCAGTTGTGAAGCAGACCACCTCGCCGCAGGACTACGAATTCGAACGCTTAATGACTGCCGAAGAGATCATCGCGTTCCAAAGGCTCGTTCGTCAGGTGCCGGCGTCTGACACGGTGACGCGTTATGCGGTTCGTCTGGCCAATGCGAGCAGGCCGAACACGCCGCCCGCGCCGGACTTTGTAAACAAGTGGGTAACGTGGGGCGCGTCGTTGCGCGCATCGCAGTTCTTAATCTTTGGCGGCAAAGCGCGTGCGATTCTGCGCGGACGTTACAACGTGTCGTGCGAAGACGTGCGCGCGGTCGCGCCCGCCGTGCTGCGTCACCGCGTGTTGTTGAATTTCCAGGCTGAGGCCGAAAAGGTCGATTCAGATCACGTCATTAAGAGATTGATCGAAACTGTTCCTGAACCGAAGAGTGGTTTGTGAGCCGCGGACAAACACAGATAACACCGAAAGCTTCGCCGGAGGTGGTTACTCCAGCAAGGTTCCTCGATCCGGAATTGCTGGCGCGCATTGGATCGCTTGAGCTGTTGGCGCGCGCGGTCGTTGAGGGCTTCATGTCAGGACTGCACCGCTCTCCGTTTACAGGGTTCTCAACCGAGTTTACCGAATACCGGCAATACAATCCCGGCGACGACCTGCGGTATCTGGACTGGCGGCTCCTGGGTCGCACCGATCGTTACTTCATTAAGAAGTACCGCGCCGACACGAACACACAGTGTCACCTCCTCGTTGATACGAGCGCTTCGATGAACTACGCGCATGCGAGTTCCGTCACGAAGCTGCAATACGCGAAGTTTCTCGCAGCTTCGCTTGCGTATTTGTTGAATCGTCAGCAGGACGCAGTTGGGATGGTTGCTTTCGATGAGAAAGTTCACACGCATGTTCCGGCCCGAAACCGCACCGGACACATGCGAACGATTTTCGGCAACCTTTCACTGCTGGAACCGGGCGGCGAGACGCGTCTTGCGGAGTCGCTGCACCAGCTCGCAGAAATCCTTACGCGGCGTGGCATCGTCGTAGTTATTTCCGACTTTTACGACCAGCCCGATCGTTTGCAGGAAGCGTTTCAGCATCTTCGTTTCAAAGGACACGACCTCGTCGCGTTTCACGTGCTCGATCAGAACGAGCTGGATTTCGATTTCAATGAACCGGTGTTGTTGTTCGAAGATGCGGAAACGCAGGAACAGATGTCAGTGTTACCGGACGTGGTGAAGAGTGGATACCGCGAAAGGATGCAGCGGCACGTCGAGGACATGCGACGCTGTGCGGCCGTGAACCACGTCGATTACGAGGTGTTGACCAC
>DASZDV010000363.1:0-4142 GCA_035941575.1 Pyrinomonadaceae bacterium | reverse complement strand
AACTGGGCATGAAGCCGCGGCCGTCTCAGGTCGCAATCGATGATCAAAACTTCCGCGCCAGTCTGGGCCAACATGAACGCCGTGTTGATTGCCGTCGTCGTCTTTCCTTCAGAAGGCTGACTGGACGTTACGAGAATCGTTTTCGGCGGTTGACCTGCGGACGACAGCAACAGCGACGTACGCAGGTGACGATACGACTCAGCAATCGGCGATCTCACGTCATCAAGCATTGCCAGCGCAGTTGATTCGCCTGGACCCGGCGCCACCGGCGCAATGCCTTTCAAACGAGCGCCACCTCGGCCATTGGGAATCATTGCCAGAGCCGGCAGGTGAACGTAACGATCGACGTCGTCGAGCGACTTCACTGTGTCGTCGAGGAAATCAAGCAGGAACGCCAAACCGATACCCGCAACGAGCGACAACAAAAGCGCGATGATTACGTTTCGCAGACGCGGCGGACCGACGGGACTGCGCGGCACGCGGCTGTAGTTTTCAATACTGACTTCGCTGCCACGGTCGCCCTGGGCAATCTGAACTTCGCGCTGCTTCTGTAACAACGTATTCAGGTATTGCTTGTTGGTCTCGAGCCGCTGCATGTACTCAGTCATCTCGATCTGATCGCGTGTCTGTTGGTTCGTGATTCCACGCTGTTCGAGGTATCTCTCGCGCACGCTGTTCTCGTGTGCCTGCGCGGCTTCGTACTGTTTCTGCAACCCGATGATCGCGTCGTTCGCCGCTTTTTCGACTTCGCCTTCAAGGCGCTCGATGGAAGCCTGTATCTTCTTAACTTCAGGCCACTCTTTCGTGTATGTGATTTCGAGTGCGGCCTTCTTTTCTCTAAGCGCCGAAATACGTTCCTGAAGAGCCGTGATGCGGGTCGATTTCTGAACTTCCGGAATTGAAAACTTGTCCTGCGTCGCTTTCGCGCTTAGATAGATTGCCTGTGCTTCTTTACGCTGGTTCTCTGCTTCCAGCAGTTGCTTGCTCAAGTCGGAATAACGCTGGCCCTGAACGTTGAGGATACTGTCGGTTGTTGGTGGCAGGTTTTTCTCGCGTGCGTAATTGAACAACGCCTCCGTGTCGCGACGTATCTTCGCCTGGTAGTCCGCGATCTCTCTCGTCAGGATGTCCTCGGCCTCGCTCGAATTCTGTGTCGCGCGTTGGATGTTGTTAGTGCGAAACACCTCAGCAATGGTATTCGCCACTTTTTGGGCCATGTCCGGATCTGTGTGCCGGAACTTAATTAGAAACAGGTTGGTGCCGACAACGCCTTCAACTTGCTCGCCGCCGATGATCGCATCTTCGAAAGGCTCAAGCGCGGCGAGTTCTTCGGCTGTTAAGGGATCTTCTTTGAGTTTCGCTTCGTCAACTACCGAGAGACCTTTTGGCGGCGGGGCTGGTTTTGCGTTCTGTTTCTCGTTGGAGACCATGCGCCGCAGCGCGCTAAAGATTCCACCCTGACTCTGGGCGCCGAAGAAATTTGGGTTGTGCTGGAGATCCAAAGTTAACGCGACTTGCCGCGCCAACGCTGGACTTTCCAGTAACTTCACCTGCGTTCCCCAGAAGTTCGCGTCGGGCTGCGCATTCAACACGAGACCGGGCGTCTGGAGAATGTTCTTTCTTCCTTCCTCGATTCGAATCGTAGCTGCAGCCTCATAGATCGAAGGCTGGCGAAACATCTGGATCGCCACCAACGACGTGACCACCAGACACAGGCTCAGAATGAGCCACTTACGTTTCAGCACAACGAACAGATAGTCTCGAAGCTGACTCGGCTCACTCGCAGCAGGCCCATAAGATCTGACCTGTCCGACATCGCTCAGCGGTCTATCAAGACCGCGATCGACGGCAGGCAACGGCATCAAGCGGTTATCTTGCGACATCATATTTTTGGGCTTTCCAACTACAGATCTCTAACAAAGGGGAATAATAACAGAGACTCGCTATGAGGCAAGCCACAACTCACACGGCAATGCCGCGATTTTGGCCCTGTTCGTTGCTAATCCGGTCCACGAAATGAGCCAAACCTTGTTGCCAATGGGGGAGAGGCGAAAGGCCGATTGCTTCAGACAACAAACACTTCAATTTCGAGTTTCGCGGACGCGGCGCGGGGCGAACCAGCGAGTCCATAGTAACCGATTCAATTATACCGGCTGAACACTTCGCTAGTTTCACTGCTTCGCGGGCAAAAGTTTCGAAACTTGCGCCCTCGCCGGAACTGACCACGTGGAAAATTCCGGGTATGTCCAGTTCGATCAGTTCGCGTAAGCGCGCGGCTAGATCGCGCGCATAAGTCGGTGTGCCCCAGCAGTCGGCAACCGCTTTTAGTGTCTCGCCGCGTTTGGCCCGATCGACGAGTGTGCTCAGAAAGTTTGTGCCGCCGGGACCGAATATGTAGCCAGTCCGAACGACGATTGTGCGCGCGTATTCAGTTTGCGATCGGCGTTCGCCTTCGAGCTTGAAACGACCGTAGACACTCAACGGCCGCGGATCGTCGCGTTGCGTATAAAAACCGTCCTTTGATCCGTCGAAAACATAGTCCGTTGAAATCGTAAGGAAAGCGGCATTAACGTCGCGGCAACTTCGCGCCAAGTTCTCAGGACCGAGTGCATTGACGCGCTCGGCTTTTCCCGCATCACTTTCGCAGCCGTCAACATCGGTCCACGCTGCGCAATTGATAACCGCGTCCGGCTTCTCCTTCTTTATAACTGTCTCGACCTGCCAAGCGTCAGCGATGTCCAGTAATTTGTGATCGTATGCGACTACTTCATCACCGTTGGCGGTGCAGTGCGCAATACTCGCTTTGCCAACGAGTCCACCCGCTCCGGTGATCAGGACCTTCTTTCTCAATCGACACTGACCTCAGTTCCGTATTGGACTTTGTAATAATCGCGATATGCAGACGTTCGTGTGTTCCTGATCCATTCGCTGTTTTCGACATACCAATCGATAGTTTTTCTCAGACCAGTAGCCCACGTTTCTCCTGGACGCCAGCCCAGCTCAGATTCAATTCGAGAGGGATCGATCGCATAACGGCGGTCGTGACCCGGCCGATCTTTGACGAAGCGTATGAGCGTTCGCGGCTTGCCCAGCGCGTCGAGCAATGATTCAACAACTTCCAGATTGCGCCGCGGATTCCGCGCGCCAACGTTATACACGCGACCTGCTTCCCCGCGTTCGAGCACCGCAAGAATCGCGCGGCAGTAATCGTCAACATAAACCCAGTCACGAACATTCAATCCGTCGCCGTAGACTGGAATCTCCTGGTCGTTTAGTGCATTCGCGATCGCCAAAGGTAGAAACTTCTCGGGAAACTGCCGCGGTCCGAAATTATTACCGCAGCGAGTGATTACCGCGTCCAAACCAAACGTGTGATGGGCCGCGCGGACGAGGTGTTCCGCCGCTGCCTTCGAAGCGGCGTAGGGACTGTTAGGCGCAAACGGCGAATCCTCCGTAAAGAAAGCATCGTCACTTTCAGGGAGACTTCCCATCACTTCATCCGTCGAAATTTGAACAAAACGTCGCACGCTTTTTTGGCGCGCCGCGTCGAGCAGGGTTTGAGTGCCGATTATGTTGGTCAGTAGAAAATCGCCGGCTGAAGCGATACTGCGGTCGACGTGCGATTCGGCCGCGAAATTGATGATCGCATCGGTGCCCGGCTCGAGTGCTTTATCGACTGCGTCCGCGTTGGCGATGTTCCCGCGAACGAACCGGTGTCGAGTTTCGTCAACGCCAACAAGGTTCTCGAGATTTCCAGCGTAAGTAAGGGCGTCGAAATTAACGATACGGCAGTCGGTAGTTTGTTCGAGCAATACGCGGACAAAGGCCGATCCGATAAAGCCCGCGCCGCCGGTTACGAAGATAGTTCGCATGTCGTACAAAAGATTCGCGAGAATTTTGGACCACTGATACCTTTAACTTAACAAATACGCGTTATGAATGGGAATTCAAGAATGCGGAAAAAGAGAACAATATTCTGTTGACATGCAAGCGGACTTGTAGTAAAAGTCTGCGCCTTCATCTGGAAGACGATCTTGCATGCTCAAGATTATGGTCACGCTCTTTAACCCTCGCTTTTCCGCCAGCTCTGCGTACTGAGCTTTCAACTCCCGAAGGAGACTTCATCTTTTCTAGCAACCGTT
>DASZDV010000362.1:0-4352 GCA_035941575.1 Pyrinomonadaceae bacterium | reverse complement strand
ACGGACACGACGACTTCGTTATCGGCAAACGTTACGGTTTGGACATCTACTGCCCGGTCGACAACGCGGGCCGTTTCACGCCAGACGTCGAACACTTCTCTGGAATGCGTGTGTTCGAGGCGAACGACGAGATTGTAGAGTTCATGCGCCAAAAGGGTGTCTTGCTGTTCAGCGAGAAGTACGATCACCGTTATCCGCACTGCTGGCGTTGTAAGAACCCGGTGATCTTCCGCGCCACACCGCAATGGTTCATTGCGATGGACGAAGGTCATCCTGTGTCGTTGCGCGAAGGCGCGCTGCATGAAACGACCGAGCGCGTCGAATGGATTCCGGCCTGGGGCCGAGATCGCATGCGCAACATGCTGGAAGCGCGGCCGGATTGGTGCGTCTCACGGCAGCGAGTCTGGGGTGTTTCGATTCCCGTGTTTTATTGCGCGAAGTGCAATGAGCCCGTTGCCGAAGCGGAGGTGATCAACCACGTCGCCGATATTTTCGAACGCGAATCCGGTGATGCGTGGTACACGCGCAGCGCGACGGAGTTGCTGCCGCCCGGTTACGTTTGCAAAGGATGTGGCGGCACCGAGTGGACCAAAGAGACCGACATTCTCGACGTGTGGTTTGACAGTGGCACGTCGTCGATCGCAGTGCTTGAGAATCCTCGTCGCGAGGAGTTGCGCTGGCCCGCGGACGTTTATATCGAAGGTGGCGATCAATTTCGCGGTTGGTTCAATTCTTCGTTGATGGTAGGCGTGGCGGCACACGATCGCGCCCCTTATAACACCGTGATCACGCACGGTTGGACGCTCGATGCGCAGGGACGCGCGATGCACAAATCAGCCGGAAATGCAGTTGAACCGGACAAAGTGATCAAACAGTCCGGCGCCGAAATCATTCGTTTGTGGTGCGCATCGTCAAACTACTTCGACGACATGCGCGCGTCAGACGAGATCCTGCAACGCGTGATGGATGGTTATCGCAAATTGCGCAACACCGCCCGGTTTGCTCTCGGAAATCTGCACGGCTTCGATCCGGCACGCGACACGGTTCCGGTTGAGCAGGTGGAAGAGATTGACCGTTGGGCACTGGCGGAGCTGGCGTCGCTGATCGAGGGGGTGAAGAGCGATTACGAAGAGTATGAGTTTCACTCGGTACTTCAGAAAGTCACCAACTTCTCTACTGTTACTTTGTCGGCTCGTTATTTCGACATCATCAAGGATCGGCTCTACACCTATGCGCCGAAGAACGTAGAGCGCCGTTCGGCGCAGACTGCGCTTTATCAAATCGCCGATGCGCTTGCGCGGATACTCGCGCCGATTCTGGCGTTTACGGCTGATGAAGTGTGGGAACACATTCCCCGTGGATCCAAAACAGATACTCCGATGTCAGTGCACCTCGCAACTTTTCCTGAGCCTGAGCACTACGATCCGGATTTAATCCCTACCTGGAACCGTCTGTTTGCAGTTCGAGAACAGGTCCTTGGTGAACTTGAGAAAGCGAGAGCGAATAAGATTATCGGCAGCTCGCTCGAAGCGGCGGTGGTGATTCGCGCGGCTGGCGCAACCTACGAACTGCTAAAGAACTATGAGAGTCAGTTGCGTTACGTATTCATTGTTTCGCAGGTTGTTCTGGCTGAGTCACAAGGAGGAGAAATAGAAATACAGATAAAAAGGGCGGATGGAAGCAAATGCGAACGGTGCTGGAACTACTCGACCCGCGTCGGCGAGTTTGAGCGATACCCGACTGTTTGCGAGCGTTGCGCAGCCGCACTTAAAGAGATCGAGCAAGACAATACGGACTGACACGGTCGTGGCCACTAGCCTTAACAACCCGTCGGAAGAGATTCGCACTCGCTTTGCCTGGCGCGCGGGATACTTGCTTGCCGCGCTCGGGATATATCTTGCGGATCAGGCGTCGAAGGCCTGGGCCGTGAAGTCCCTGCGCTTCTCTGATGAACGCGTCCTGATTCCTGGTTTGGTGAAGTTTTTTTACACCGAAAACCCGGGCATCGCGTTTGGCCAACTCCAGGAAGGCGGTCGTTTCGGCCGTTGGTTTTTCGTCGTCCTCGCGGTTGCTGCGGTGATCGCCGTCTTTTACTATTTCATCAGAACTCCCCGAAGCGACGATCGCGTGCTTGGCGCTTGTGCGTTACTTCTTGCCGGAATTTTCGGCAACCTGACGGATCGCGTTCGTCTCGGTTACGTGATCGACTTCATCGTGTTGCATGCTGGTCAGTATCACTGGCCCACGTTCAACATCGCGGACGCAAGCATCACCATCGGCGCGCTGTTGCTAGCTTACGATTTGATTTTTATTCACAGATCAAGAACAGAAGATGTACCCGGAACTGTTTCGCATCGGTAGTTTCCCCATCAACACCTACGGTGTCTTTCTCGCCCTAGCATTTCTCTGCGCGATTTTGATAACAGTGAAACTCGGCGAGCGCGACGGTCTGCCGCGCGATCGCATTTACGATCTTTGCTTGTGGATGCTGCTCGCGTCGCTCATCGGTTCGAAGATCCTGATGCTGTTTACCGAACCGGAGTATCGCGACAATCCGCTGCAACTTCTCTCGCTCGACTTTCTGCGGTCCGGTGGCGTCTTTTACGGCGGGCTACTCGGCGCCGTGCTGGCGGGCTATCTGCTGATGAAGCGTTATAAGTTGCCGTGGTGGAAAACAGCGGATGCTTGCGCGCCGGGAATCGCGATCGGCAACTTCTTCGGACGGCAGGGATGCTTTGCGGCCGGTTGCTGCTGGGGTAAACCAACGAACCTTCCGTGGGGCGTGAAGTTTAGCGAGTTGGGTCACGAAATCACCGGCGTACCAACGAACACGTACCTGCACCCGACGCAGCTATACGAATCGTTTGCGATGTTGCTGGTGTTTTTCTTTTTACTGTGGCTGCACAAACGTAAGCGCTTTGATGGACAGGTTGTGCTGGCCTACGCGCTGCTTTATTCAACGATTCGCTTTGCAATCGAGTTCGTTCGCGACGATCCGCGCGGAGACATTCTCGGACTGACGACTCTGACCGGACTTTCCACGTCGCAGTTGATCAGTATCGTCGTCGGTATCTCTGCGTTAGTTATTCTGATAATTCGCCGGCGTTCCAATTTAAAAATCCGTGAAAACACTAATCTTCATAATCACAACTACAATTCTCGGCGTGACTTTTCTCCCGGCACGCAGTGAAGACTCGCTGCTGCTGCCGAACGAAAAACATCTTCGAAATTTAAGACAGCTAACCTTCGGCGGCGAAAACGCTGAAGCCTACTTTTCGTCCGACGGCAATCAGCTCATCTTTCAATCAACTCGCGACGACCACGGCTGCGATCAGATCTACACGATGAGTGTCGACGGCTCGAACGTGAAGATGATCTCCACCGGCGAAGGACGTACGACCTGCTCCTACTTCTTTCCGGGACAGAAGCGTGTGCTTTATTCGTCAACACACCTCGGCGACAAGAAGTGTCCGCCACGTCCTGACTTCTCTCGTGGTTACGTGTGGGCTGTTTATCCGACGTTCGACATCTTCACGGCTAAGCCTGATGGAAGCGACTTAAAACAACTGACGAACACGCCTGGTTACGACGCTGAAACGACGATTACGCTCGACGGAAAGAAACTCGTTTTTACGTCGACGCGCGGCGGCGACCTCGACATCTATACGATGGACGCCGACGGCAAGAACGTGAAACAACTGACGAATGAGCTTGGTTACGATGGTGGACCATTCTGGTCTTACGACGGCAAGCAGATCGTGTATCGCGCGCATCACCCGAACACTGAAGAGCAAAAGGCCGATTACGTCAGCTTGCTGAAACAGAACTTGATTCGTCCGACCACGCTTGAGATCTGGGTGATGAATGCTAACGGTTCCAACAAGCGTCAGGTGACAAGCAACGGCAAAGCGAACTTTGGTCCATACTTCTTCCCGGACGGTAAACGGATCATCTTCGCTTCAAACAAGGATGACCCACGCGGCCGAAACTTCGATCTCTACAAGATCAATGCTGACGGCACGGGGCTCGAGCGAATTACGTTCAACGAGACCTTCGACGGATTTCCAATGTTCTCGCCTGACGGAAAGAAACTCGTGTTTGCGTCGAATCGCAATGCGAAGACGCAAGGTGAGACAAACGTATTCATCGCTGATTGGATTGAGGATTCGGCGCCGTGAAAATAAGACTTCTATTTATTCCTCTCCTTCTGATCTCCGCACTGGGCGTCCTGGCCCAACAGCCGGATCGTCTCCAGCAAGACGTCCGCCACCTCGCTTCAGAGGCGCTCGAAGGACGGCGCACCGGTACGAAAGGGGCCACTGAAGCCGCGCGTTATATCGCGCGCGAGTTTT
>DASZDV010000361.1:0-5978 GCA_035941575.1 Pyrinomonadaceae bacterium | reverse complement strand
AAGTCACACGTCGAGAACGATCCGCGAGTTCAAGACGCGTACAGTTTGCGCTGCATGCCTCAGGTCCACGGCGCGGTGCGAACAGCGTTGGCCCATGCGACAGAGGTCGTTCAAATTGAAAGCGGTAGCGCGACGGACAATCCGTTGGTGTTTTCAGAAACTGGCGAAGTGTTGTCAGGCGGAAACTTTCATGGCGCGCCACTCGCGATCGTTTTCGACTACGCCGCCATCGCTTTGACAGATCTGATCAGTATCACTGAACGCCGCATCGATCGCCTTGTTAATCCTGATGCAAACGAAGGGCTACCGCCGTTCTTAACTGCGCAGCCGGGTATTTCATCGGGATTCATGATGTTGCAGGTCACTGCCGTCGCGCTGCTGAACGAAGCAAAGGTGCTCGCGCATCCGGCGAGTATCGATAACGTGCCGACTGACGGCGGCAAAGAAGATCATGTTTCGATGGGAATGACGTCCGCGACGAAGCTGCGTTCGATCGTGAAACTGGCGGAGATGGCGACGGCAATTGAATTAATGGCGGCTGCGCAGGCGTTGGATTATCGGGCACCTCTCGCCCCCGGTCGCGGAGTGAAAGAAGCGCACCGAATCGTGCGCAATGTGGTTGCGCCGCTAACAGAGGATCGTTCGATGTCGGGTGATATCGAGAAGATCACGGCGGCGATTGCGAATGGCGACTTTGATTCACTGTTGGCATAAAGGAGTACACATGTCGAACCCAATGGACGAACGAAGAAAAGGTCTCGAGGAAGAATACTTTCGTAAGAAAGATCAAGAGGCGATCGAAAAGCTGCGCGCTAAGATGAAAGTCGCTGCGGAAGCGAAAGCGGCCGGCACTTCGTCGATGAAGTGTCCGCGCTGCGACGGTAGTTTGAAGGAGGTACAGCTTGAAGAGGTGATGATCGACAGGTGTGACAACTGTGGCGGCGTGTGGCTCGATTCAGGCGAGCTGGAGCAACTGACGTCCAAACCCGATACGGGTGGTTGGTTCCAACGTCTCTGGCGTTCCGAGGAGTAACGCCCGCGGATGAACACAAGTGAACACAGAATAGTCCGGGCAGCGCGTGGTAATGAGTTAACCTGCAAAGGATGGCACCAGGAAGCAGCGCTCCGTTGCCTGATGAACAACCTCGATCCGGACGTCGCCGAGAAACCGGAACAATTGATTGTCTACGGCGGCGCCGGCAAAGCAGCCCGCAACTGGGAGAGTTTCGATGCCCTCGTGCGCGAATTGCGCGCGCTCGAAAACGACGAAACGTTGTTGGTCCAATCCGGGAAGCCAGTCGCCGTATTTCGAACACACGAATACGCGCCGCGTGTGCTGATCGCAAATTCGAATCTCGTCGGCGCCTGGGCCACCTGGGAACACTTTCACGAACTCGAACGCCGCGGCCTGATGATGTACGGGCAGATGACCGCCGGCAGTTGGATCTACATCGGCACGCAAGGCATCGTTCAGGGCACGTTTGAAACGTTCGCGGCCATGGCTGACCGTCACTTCGGCGGCGATCTGTCGGGCAAACTCGTCGTGTCCGGTGGCATGGGTGGCATGGGTGGCGCTCAACCACTCGCCGCGACGCTCAATGGCGCGGTGTTCCTTGGAATCGACGTCGATCCGGCGCGCATCGAGCGACGCGTCAACACTGGTTACTGCGATCGTCTCGCGAGGACACTGGACGAGGCGCTCGACATCTGCGATGACGCGCGCGAACAAAAACGGGCGATCTCGGTTGGCCTGGTCGGTAACTGCGCTGAAGTGTTGCCGGAGATTGTGCGGCGCGGAATCAAGGTCGACGCAGTGACGGATCAAACGAGTGCTCACGATCCGCTGAACGGTTACGTGCCTGCGGGACTTTCGCTCGATGAAGCTTCGACGCTGCGGGAAAAAGATCCGCAAGGTTACGTTGCACGCTCGATGGAGTCGATGGCCCGGCACGTTGAAGCGATGCTGGCGTTAAAGCGCGCCGGTGCGGTTGCGTTTGATTACGGCAACAACATTCGCAAGCAGGCGTTTGATGCCGGTTGTAGTGACGCGTTTGAGATTCCGGGGTTCGTTCCCGAGTACATTCGGCCGCTGTTTTGCGAAGGCAAAGGACCGTTTCGTTGGGTGGCGCTTTCTGGCGACGCGGAAGACATTCGCAAGACTGACGATCTGGCGCTCGAGATGTTTCCTGACGACCGGACACTCAACCGTTGGCTGCGCCTGGCGCGCGACCGCGTGCACTTCCAGGGTCTGCCCGCGCGCATTTGTTGGCTTGGCTACGGCGAACGCGCGGAAATGGGCGAGGCAATCAACGATCTCGTGAAGCGTGGCGAATTGAAAGCGCCAATCGCAATCGGACGAGACCATCTCGATACGGGATCCGTGGCGTCGCCATTTCGCGAAACGGAAGGAATGAAAGATGGATCCGATGCCGTTGCGGATTGGCCCATCCTGAATGCGTTGCTCAACACTGCGAGCGGCGCGAGTTGGGTGTCATTTCATCATGGCGGCGGCGTAGGCATTGGTTACTCGCTGCATGCGGGGCAAGTTTCGGTTGCCGATGGTACGGACGAAGCCGCGAAACGATTGAATCGCGTGCTGACGAACGATCCTGGCCTTGGTGTTGCGCGACATGTTGACGCGGGTTATCAGGAAGCTGCTAAGACTGCTCGAGAAAAACAGATAAACATTCCCTTGTTATGCGAATAACTACTAGATTCGTTGGCGTCGCGTGTTTGGTAGTTTGCTTTACGGGGATCGCGGCCGCTGAAAGTCGCGTCGAAACGATTCGTTTTCAAAGCAAGCTCGTTAACGCCACGCTTCCTTACAATGTCGTTCTACCAGCGGATTACGACACCTCACGCACGACACGCTATCCAGTCCTTTACCTGCTTCATGGTCTAACTGGGCACTACTCCGATTGGGTATTGCGCACAAATGTCGCCGATTATGCTTCCGAGTACCGGATGATCGTCGTGATGCCCGAGGGGAACGACGGTTGGTACACGGACAGTGCAACCGTCGCCAGTGACAAATATGAGAGCTACATTCTTCAGGAACTCTTGCCCGACGTGCAGCAACGCTACCGCACGATCGAAGCTCGTTACGGGCGCGCGATTGCGGGTCTTTCAATGGGCGGTTATGGCGCGATCAAGTTTGGTCTGAAATCACCGCAGATGTTTGTTTTCGCGGCGTCGATGAGTGGCGCGTTTGGCGTGACGCGTTTTACAGAGAAAGAGATTCCACGCCAATGGCAGGACTCTCTGAAGCTCTTTGGACCAGTGGAAAGCGAGACGCGCAAGGCAAACGATCTCTTTGAGGTTATCGAGAAGTTGACTGCCGCTCGTGTTTCGTCGCTGCCTTACTTCTACTTTGATTGCGGCGTCGAAGACTCGCCGTTGATCTTTACCTACAACCGTCAGTTGTCTGCGTTGATGTACGAAAAGAAAATTCCGTACGAGTATCGCGAACTGCCGGGCGACCATTCGTGGGCTTATTGGGACAAGCAGGTCCAGGAAGTCTTGCGTATCGCGGCGCAAAAGCTGGGACCGCGGGCGTCGCACCCGCAACGTTCGGGCGGGAGCTTCCGAGATCAGCGGACGAGACGCCCGCGCTTCCAGGAAGTACGAGGAGTTTGATTGCTTAACTTTGCGATTGATGTGGCGCGCGAGGCCGGTGGTTTGCTGGTCCAAAAATTGGGAGCGGCCAAGGTTTTAAACAAAGGTGACATCGATCTGGTTACGGAAGCTGACGTTGCTTCCGAGAACCTGATCATCGAACGTATCCGTTCTTATCACCCGCAACACGGAATTCTCGCTGAAGAATCGGGCGAAGCCGTTTTGGTTGGCGGCAAACGCAGCGATTGGAAGTGGATTATCGATCCGCTCGACGGTACGACCAATTATGCGCATGGCTATCCGTGTTTCTGCGTTTCCATCGCGCTCGAGCACAACGGCGTTGTCGAGATTGGCGTCGTTTATGATCCGATGCGCGATGAGATGTTTGCAGCAGAACGCGGCAACGGTGCGACACTCAACGATCGCAAGATGCGGGTTTCGTCTGTTGAAGAACTGAATAAAGCGATGTTGTGCACAGGGTTTCCTTACAACGTTCGCGAGCGGCCCAACTTTGCGCGTGACTTCGCGAACTTCACGATGAGCGCTCAGGCAGTCAGGCGCGACGGCTCGGCCGCAATCGATCTCGCTTACGTTGCGTGCGGAAGGTTCGATGGGTTTTGGGAAGATGGGTTAAGTCCGTGGGACATTGCGGCGGGTGCGCTGTTGATTGAGGAAGCGGGCGGCAAGGTCACGAACTTCGATAACGAACCGTTGAGCATCTACACGCAAAAAGTTCTTGCCAGTAATGGCTTGGTTCATGATGACATGCTGAGGGTACTTCGGTACGGCGTTTAGACGGGGGATCTTCACGGATTAAAGCGCGGATTGGATGACTTTTGCGAGCCGTTCGCTCTCGCGTCGCGCAAACGCGCGCGTCTCTTCGTTTGGTGGTGGTGCGGGGTGGTAGAGCGGGTGGTAAGTTATAACCACTTTGCCAAGATGCGGAACGCGCCAGCCTCGCGGCCAAATCTGGTTCCCACCTTTGATCGTCACCGGCAGTATCGGCACATTTGCTTCTAACGCCAATCGCACTGCGCCGGCCTTGAACCGCTCCAACGCGCCGGTTGAAGTGCTTCGCCCGCCTTCGGGAAAGATCACTACCGCACCGCCACCGCGTAACCATTGAATCGAGCGTCGAATCGCCGCGGGATCGCTGCCTTCGAGGGCGAGTGGCCACGCGCCAAACCACGTCAGACATTGTCCAACGAGAGGCCAGCGAAATGCTGCGCTCCATGCGAGATAACGGATTGGCCGTTTGATTTTTACCGAAATCCAGAACGGATCGATATACGTTTGATGGTTTGCAGCGATGATTACACCGCCGCTGGGCGGGATGTTCTCGACGCCGACGTACTCGATCTTCCAGGCCACACGGCTCACCATGCCGACAACGGGCCGCATCATCTCGAGCGCCCATTGCGGAAACATCGGCCCCACCTCATTCGCGCGTGGAGCAGACTTCTTCCCCGTCAGTGCGTCTGTGTTATTCAAGTCGTCTGAGCTCAACTCGCAGAGTCTACAACGGCCATTGCTTATCTATGAACTCGACGTGGATTCGCGCGACGCCGTCGGCGCCGGTGCTGCGTGAGCGAATCGCCGCGTAAGCCGTCAAGCGATACTGCTCGCTCGTGACTCTAATGAAGCGGCCGACCGGAACATCGAGTGTCGTGAAGAGCGTTGCTCCAGGTGCGCCGATATTTTCTGTAACCGTTTGTTCGGAGGCAACCACGGCTCCGTCCAGATCCAATATCTCCACCAACATGTCAACCGCAATGTTGTGCCGCGTGTGAGATCGTTGATCCACGGTGGGAACTAGTTCCAGCGTCTCGCGCGTGGAACTAGTGGTCTGAAAAACGTTGTCCGCTAGGTCATAACGCTTCCACGGTTGGTCTTCATAACTCGCCGGCGGTTTTTTGCCGATAAATGCAACGCCGACTTCAAATCCTGGTCCCTTGTCAGTGGTCTTACTCCTGATGTACCGCACGATAGCCCAGATTCTATATTGATCTTCAACGTGATCAAACACGCGCAGTTGGCGCGGCATCGGGATCGTCATGTGCAACAGCCGGCCTTTTTCTGTTGGTCGCGTGAGTGGGAAACCGGCGCCGAATGGAGTCACGTCGATCAATCGCGTCATCTCGGTCCACTCGAAATCCGGTGTTTCCCGACATCGAATTCTCACCGGAAGTCGCAGTGCCAGACGCTCACGAATCCTTTTCCAATTCCTCTTTTCGGCCATGTGGGAGTACTCGCCAAAACAGTCAAAAAAGGCTAAAATATGGGCTCTTTAATGATGAATCACCCTCGTTCTTCTGCCTCAAAACCGAAGCTCCAAAAAGACTCGCGGGATTGTACTGGAAAGG